>JBILCF010000053.1:0-15319 GCA_044353325.1 Chitinophagaceae bacterium
CGTAAAGATGCAAAGGATACACTTGGTGTAGCCATGAGTTACAACAATATGGGCTATATCTACAAAGATTTAGGCGACTATGAAAAAGCCATTTCAAACTTCTTATATGCCTTAAGAGTATATGAAAGTATCAATGATAAAAAATCAATAGCAACGACATACAATTATTTAGCAGCCGTTTACAGAAGAAAAAAGGATTATAATTTAGCCCAACAAAATTTGAATAAAGCATTGGAAATTCAAATAGTCCAACAAGACTTTGAAAATATGGGTATCAGCTACCATAGCAAAGCAAATGTATATGGTGATGAAAAAAAATATGATAGTGCATTATTGTTTTTCCAAAAAGCAAATTTGATGTTTGGAAAAAATAAAGATATTCGGCAACTTGGATTGTTGAATGCCGATATAGTCAATGTTTTTTGCAACAAAATAAATATGATTCAGCAGTTGTCTATTTTTTAATAGGTACAGAATTTAATCATTCAATAGGGAATAAAAGAAGTCAAGCAAGCTTGTTTAATGGTCTGGCTAAATCCTATTTAGGACTTAGCAAATTGGCTCAATGTAAAACCTATTTAGATAGTGCATTCAGCATTAAAAAAAAGATGATTTCAAAGATTACTACAAAGTATTGAGCGAATACTATAAATCTATTGGAGATGATGCCCAAACCTTACAAAGTCTAAATACTTAAATCCTATACAAAGATTCTTTGTTGAATGCAGAAAATCAAAAGTCAATTGCTGATATGCAAATTAAATATGATGTAGAACGAAAGGATCATCAAATCACAGTACAAAATGCGGAACTTTTACAGCGAAATATATTACTGATTGGGCTAGGAGTATTGTTAGTACTGTTATTACTATTAGGATTTTCTGCTTACAAAAGACAACGATTTAATCAAAAAAATAGATTGTAAGCAGAAATTATGAAGCAGCAAGATATCGCAACCAAAGCTGTCATAGAAGCAGAAGAAAATGAGCGGAATAGAATCGGAAGCGATTTGCACGATGGTGTAGGTCAATTGATGAGTGCAGCCAAAATGAATTTATCCGCAATTTCAGATCATATTGTATTTAAAACTGAGCAAGATCAACAAGCTTTTGAGAAGTCAATTTTACCCGTTGAAGAAGAGTGTAAAGAAGTCAGAACTGTGAGCCACTCCATCATGCCAAATTCACTATTGCGATCAGGATTGTCAAATGCAATCAAAGAGTTTATTGAAAAATTGGGTAATAGGACTTTAAAAATTGATTTACATTCTGTAGGCTTAAACGAACGATTAGATTCTAATATAGAAACAGTTTTATATCGAATCATTCAGGAATGTGTCAATAATGTGATCAAACATTCAGGTGCCAATTCGTTGGACATTTCATTGATAAAAGATAATGATGGTATCTCAACAACATTAGAAGACAATGGGAAAGGGTTTCAATTAAATTCTGCGACTAAAGGTGAGGGAATTGGACTTAAAAATATTCATACCCGTGTCAACTACTTAAAAGGAACATTAGATATTGATACTTCCCCTGGAAAAGGAACTCTAGTCGCCATTCATGTCCCACTTGTGTAAGGCAGGCTTTAAGACTAAGTAAATTTATCGTATTTAATTTTTCGAAACTAGAAAAAATCAATTTACCTTAGCACGTTATGGCTAAGTCTTCGTCCGAATCTCCTTTAATGCAACAGCACAGCGCGATAAAGCGTAAATATCCCGATGCTATTTTGCTATTTCGTGTAGGCGATTTTTATGAAACCTTCGGTCAGGATGCTGTAGTAGCTTCTCAAGTATTGGGTATCACATTGACGAAACGCAATAGTGGCGATCCCAACGCATTAGAGCTAGCAGGATTTCCACATCATGCAATGGAAACCTACCTGCACAAACTGGTGAAAGCAGGTCATCGTGTAGCAGTTTGTGATCAACTCGAAGATCCCAAATTGGCTAAAGGAATTGTAAAACGTGGAGTAACTGAATTGGTAACACCAGGTACAGCTACAAATGATAAATTGTTGGAGAACGACACCAATAATTTTTTAGCCAGCATCTTTCTCCACGATCATGTTCATGGCATAGCATTTATTGATATTTCTACTGGAGAATTTTTTTGTACCGAAGGCAATACAGAGTATATCGATAAATTATTGCAAAGCTTTAGACCGTCTGAAGTCATTTTTCAAAAGCAAAAGAATAAATTTTTTCAAGAAAACTTCGGACCCAAATACTACACTTATCTTTTAGACGAATGGGTATATGGGGAACAATATGCGCAAGATACGCTTTTGCAACATTTTCAAACCGTCTCTTTAAAAGGATTTGGTATAGATGATATTCCACATGCAATTATAGCAGCTGGAGCAATTATTCATTATTTGAAAGATACTGAACATCAACAACTATCACATATCTCTTCTATCCAACGCATTACGCGCAACGAGTTTTTGTGGATGGATCGCTTTACAATTCAAAATTTAGAGTTGCTCGATAGCAATCGCGAAAATGGAAATCATTTACTCAAAGTCCTTGACAACACGGTGTCGCCAATGGGCGCTCGTATGATCAAGCGTTGGTTGATGTTTCCATTACAGGATATCAGAAAAATAAATGAACGACTCAATACAGTTGAGTATTATATCAAAGATCAAGATACCGCAAAGTTGATTGCGCAATTGATCAAACAAGTAGGAGACATTGAACGAATTGTAGCCAAAATCCCTTTACGAAAAATTTCACCACGCGAAGTATTGCAACTTGGAAGAGGATTGCAATGTGTAGAAGAGTTAAAAAAGATATGCAGTCAAAGCACAGATCATTGGACCTTGCGTATTGCAGAGCAATTGAATCCATGTACTTCTATCAAAGAAAAACTATTTAAAACAATCGTTGAGAATCCACCAGCTATTGCCAATAAAGGTGGCGTCATATTGCCTATGGTTCATGCCGAACTAGACGAATTGCGCTTGATATCTTCCAACGGTAAAGAATATCTGTTGCAAATACAACAACGAGAAATTGAAGAAACAGGTATTCCATCTTTGAAAATTTCGTTTAATAATGTTTTTGGATATTACCTTGAAGTTACGAATACGCACAAAAGTAAAGTGCCCGAAACATGGATACGTAAACAAACCTTGGCAAATGCTGAACGTTATATAACGCCAGAATTAAAAGAGTACGAACAAAAAATAATGGGTGCCGAAGAAAAAATATTGGCACTCGAAATGCAAATTTATGATCAACTCTTGGTCGATTTGCAAGAATATATTAATCCCATTCAATTAAATGCCAATTTAGTTGCACAGTTGGATTGTATCCATTGTTTTGCTTACAATGCAATTAAATACAAATATCGTAGGCCCGAGTTGAGCGATTCAAATGAATTGTATATCGAAGAAGGTCGACATCCTGTTATAGAACAAAATTTACCTATAGGTGAAGACTATGTTTCTAATTCTGTCACATTAGACAAGGATAATCAACAAATTATAATTATCACTGGTCCGAATATGAGTGGTAAAAGTGCTTTGTTGCGTCAAACGGTACTGATAACATTGATGGCTCATACAGGTAGTTTCGTGCCAGCTGCAAAAGCGTTGATACCGCTTACCGATAAAATTTTTACACGTGTAGGTGCTTCTGACAATTTGAGTGGTGGGGAAAGTACTTTCATGGTTGAAATGAACGAAACGGCAAGTATTATCAATAATATTAGCAACCGCAGTTTGATTGTATTGGATGAAATAGGACGAGGTACAAGTACGTTTGATGGCATTAGTATAGCCTGGAGTATAGCAGAGTTTTTGCACAATCATCAGCACAAACCATTGACATTATTTGCAACACATTATCATGAATTGAATGAATTGGAAAATAAAATGCAACGCATTAAAAATTTCCATGTCACGCACAAAGAAGTTGGCAATAAAATAATATTCTTACGCAAACTAGCTGAAGGCGGAAGTACGCATAGTTTCGGTGTGCATGTAGCACGCATGGCAGGTATGCCGAGTAGTTTGGTCGATAGAGCCAATGAAATTTTGGCTTTGTTGGAGGAGAAAAACTTAAATGATAAAATTTCATCTAACATTAAAAAAATAAATACCAAACAATATCAACTCAATATTTTTGATGGATTGGCAGAGGATTTAAAACGAATTAAAGAAATATTAGAAGGAGTCGAAATCAATACGCTAACCCCTGTCGAAGCACTGATGAAGCTCAATGAACTTAAAGGTATTGCGCAAAGAAATGGCTAGCATAAACTTAATTTCAACGGGTCATTTTATTTTCAAAACAATAATTAGTCTACTTTTACACCTATAAAATGAAACAATCTCCGCGCATACTTGCACTTATTCCTTATAAAGTGTTTCCGGCCATCATGGGGGGACAAAAAGGGATTGCATTATTTTATAAGTACCTTGCTAAGGAACTGTCGTTGACGGTTCTTACGACCGCCCAAAACGAGCCTAAGGAAAATTATCCAGTTTATAATGTGTTGAGCAATTCACAACTTCGCTACGTTAATCCAATGATATTTTTTACAGTTAAAAAATATGCCAAACAATCTGACGCGACACACATCTTATTTGAACACCCGTATTTTGCATGGTTAATTGTTCTCATCAAATGGTTTACCAGCTATGGGATTATCGTACACTCGCACAATATAGAAAGTCAACGATTTAAAAGTGTTGGAAAGTCATGGTGGAAAATACTTTGGTACTACGAACGATTGGCGTATCGTTTGGCTGATCAAGTGTGGTTTAAAACAAAGGAAGATAAAAGCTATGCTGAAGAACAATATAAATTAAGCTCATCTAAATGTATTGTAATTCCGTATGGTATAGAACAAGATCAGTTGTCTACAGATAATGAACTTACAAAAGCAAAGCAAACTGTTCAAGCCAAGCACCAACTTGCTCCTTCGGAAAAAATAATATTGTTCAATGGCACACTCAATTACAAACCTAACCTCGATGCTTTGAACCATATTTTAATGGATATAAATCCAATTTTAAACCAAGGTTTAAGCAATTATCGTATTTTAATTTGTGGTAAAAATTTGCCATCAGAATTGAATAATTTGAGTGATTATTCTTCGCAACATATTGTGTATGCTGGTTTTGTAGAAGATATTGATTTGTATTTTAAAGCCTGCGATCTTTTTATCAATCCATTGTTAGATGGAGGTGGCATCAAAACGAAATTGGTCGAAGCATTAGGTTTTGGCAAGAAAGCAGTTTCCACATTGAATGGTGCAATTGGCGTAGAGGAGGCTTGTACGCAAGGTCGTTTGAAAATTAGCACAGATGGTTCATGGGAAGAATTTGCACATTTAATTATGACTCATTTGGATACACCAATTCAAAATGACAATACATTGTTTTACAACACGTTTTCTTGGAAAAATATCGCAGCAAAAGCAGCAAAAGGCTTGTATTAAATTCTATTCGTAACACAAATCACAATGTATATTTGTGATTCTAAAAAAAATTAAGTGCACTCAATTATACCTCAGTTCAAAAAAGACCTAAAGAAAAAAGAAGTTTCTTTAAAAAAGTTTTTGAAAAAATTTGACAAACAATATGTACCCAAAGTACAAAAGTATATTGACGAAGCTGACAAACAAGCCTGGGCTGAGACTGACTGTCTTTCGTGTGCAAATTGTTGTAAAGTGATGACGCCTACTTTTACAAAATCAGACTTGACGCGCATATCTGCACACTTTGAGATGTCTGAAAAAGCTTTTTTTGAAAAATGGTTGATGAAAGATGAAGAGAATAGCGATCGGGTTAATAAAGTACAACCATGCCAATTCTTGGATTTAGCTACAAATAAATGTACGATTTATGAAATTAGGCCACATGACTGTGCAACGTTTCCGCATTTTCATCGAAAGCCTTTTGCAGATTTTAACCATATTTACACACAAAATATTGAATTTTGTCCAGTGACATTAAAGTTTGTTTCACTGATGCAAGAAAAAATAGAACGTGATTACACTTGGTAATCTAAACCATCTAAGATATGTCCAATCTCTTTTGAGATTTGACCTGCATGTGTAACAATCATAAAATGACTACCACGTTGTATGACAATATCTGCATGACAGTAGTGAAGGGGAAATAATTTATCTTTTGTGCCATGGATATGAATCACACATTCGGGTTTGTCATTGTGCTTCCAATGCGTAATGGCATGCATAGCCCAAGTTAAATAGGTTGAACTTGTTTGCGCTATCATTTCCTTTAAATATTGTTGCAATTTGTTGGATTTGGTTCCAAAAAACCAAAAAAGAATTCGATCATTTTTTAAGAGTAATGTATTAATGCCTGTTTTATGTAGTCGTAATCGCCCTCCTATTTTAAAGTACCAAGGCAATTCGCTACAACATGAAATACTTGAGATTAGAATAACTTTTAGAGGTTTCAAGAATTTAGCAATTTCAATGCAGATTAATCCACCAAAAGATAATCCCACTAATACAAATGGTTTTGAATGATCAATGTTTGCGGACATTCTGAGCGCATAGGCTTCTACAGTTTCTTTTGGAAAAGGTTTTAACCAATCGATAAAATGTTTGTTATACATCTGACTCAATTCGATTTTATCAAAAGCCCGTTTATCGGCACCCAAGCCACTGATAAAATAAATGTTTAAATGTTGTAAACTTGATTTCGATGTAGTTTGAGTATCCATATAAAATGATATCAAGCTAAAAAATTAATTGCTAATTTCGACTAAAATATGTTCGGCTTCATCTTTGCGCAAACTTAATTGGTAGCCCGAAACATTTACAGCTATTGGATCGCCGAGGGGTGCTGTCAACTCAACCGAAATCTCTTCTTCTGGTATAACGCCCATTTCTAATAGTTTGACATATAATTCTGTTTCGCCAAAACTTTTTATAATAGCTTTTTGCTTGTATGGCAAATCAGTTAATTTTATAATGCTCATCTTAGTTTAGTTTATATTCATGCATAAAAGCAATACTTTTCATCATGTCTTCGTGAATGATTCTGTCTTTTTCTATAAATGGTACAGTTTTTCTATACGCATCCACTAATTGTTCTATTATACTGGACGATTTTTTTGGTCTTCGGAATTCAAATGCTTGCGTTGCATTGAGTAGTTCAATGGCTAAAATCATTTCTACATTTTTAACAACTTCATACAATTTGGTTGCAGCATTAGATCCCATACTGACATGATCTTCTTGTCCATTGCTACTTACGATGCTATCTACGGAAGCAGGTGTACATAATTGCTTATTTTTGCTCACAATAGAAGCAGCAGTATATTGTGCGATCATCAAACCACTATCTAAACCTGCGCTTTTGACTAAAAATGGAGGTAGATTTCGCTGACCAGATATGAGTAGATAGGTTCGTCGTTCAGAAATATTACCCAATTCTGCCACAGCGATAGCTAAATAATCTAAATTGATAGCCAAAGGTTGACCGTGAAAGTTACCTCCACTTAAGATCATATCTTCATCTGGAAACACTAAAGGATTATCAGTTACAGCATTAATTTCTTGTTCCACAATTTTTTGGACATGCGCTACAGCATCTCTAGTGGCACCATGTACTTGGGGTATACATCTAAAACTATATGGATCTTGAACTTGTGTTTTTGTTCCTGTTGCCATTTCACTACCATTCAATATACGCAACATATTATGTGCTACTTGAATTTGACCTGCATGATTTCGAACGGTATGAATATGAGGTGTAAAGGGTTCTAAAGTTGCATCAAAACCTTCAAACGAAATCGCCGCAATGACATCAGCCCATTCCATTAATTTTTTTATTTTAAGTAAACACCATACTGCATATGAACTCATAAATTGAGTGCCATTCAATAAAGCCAAACCTTCTTTGCTTTGCAATTTTAATGCTTCGAAACTCAATTCATTGGCTTTGCGTTTTACACCATCTAGGTATACTTCGCCTTGGTTGAGCAACGGTAAACTTAAATGTGCGAGCGGTGCTAAATCGCCACTTGCTCCCAAAGAACCGAGTTGATATACTACGGGTAAAATATTCTGATTGTAAAAATCAATTAATCGATGTGTTACTTGTAAACTAATGCCGCTATTGCCATACACAAAGTTTTTAATTTTAAGTAGCAACATCAATTTTACGATCTCTTGTGGTACTTCATTACCCATACCGCATGCATGACTTAGGACAAGATTTTCTTGTAATTGTTCTATATCATCATTCGAAATTTTGACATTGCACAAACTTCCAAATCCAGTATTGATACCATAAAATGTTTTCCCCTCTTCCTTCATTTTACGATCTAAATAAGCACGACATTTTTCAATGTTGGCAATAGAAGTAGTATCTAATGAAATGTTTTGAGATAATATGGTTTCAATATCGAGTAAGGAAAGTGTGTTTGTCCCAAGAGCATGTACTGACATCAGCAAAATTATTTTTATTGCAAATGTAAGGCCTAATTTAGGAAGATGTAGTATGTTTTGCTTTGAAATCTGATGTTTGTAATGTATGAGAACATAAACAGAATAAAGCTATTTCGTTTTTATTAAAGGAATTCGAATTGTATTTATAATCTAAACATTATCGGTAAAAGATAACTCACTTTCACTGCTTTTCCTTGAGATTTTCCCGGGGTCCATTTCGGCATAGATTTGATTACACGTATTGCCTCTGCTTCCATAGCAGAAGATACATTTTGACTTTTTGTTTTGGTTACAATATCATTTATAGAACCATTTTCATCAATTGTAAAATTTAGCATTATTCTACCTTCATTTTTATTTTTCTTGTCCACTGCTGGATAGTAAATCGATTTACTTAAGTATACCAACATGGCATCTTCTCCACCTGGATATTCGGGCATTATTTCAACGAAGTTGTATACTTTTTCACTATTGACAGTATTGTACGATTCCTCAATATCAATCATGATTTTATTTTGTTTGGGCTCTCGTTTAATAATTCGCATTTCCAAATCACCATTCGCCTTTCCTATATACGCTGTATCATATTCTACTACTGGCTGTTGTTGTTTGAGTTCATATTTCTTTTTTTGTGCAATGCTTTGAATTGCCATGAAAAAAAGGCATAAAAGTATTCCTGTTAAAATTACAGTAGCTTTTTGCATAAATGTTTGTTTTGTTTTTGAGTACAACATTGTAATTCGGGTTTTTAAGGGGTGATGAAAAAAGTGATGAGCCAACAAGGTTGGTGTTTGTGTGTATTGAATAGTTTGCAATAAATTTTCAACATAGTCATCTGTGGCAAACTCTTGTGTAGATAACTCATCAGCTTCAAACTCATGAAGCAATTCCATTTCTTTGTGATAGAGATAGACAAACGGATTGATCCAAAAAAAAGCTTGAAGCAATGAAAAGTAAAATTTATCTCTACTGTGTTTTAATTGAATGTGTGCTTGTTCATGTTTAATTATAATCTTTAAGACATCAGTATTTTTAAATGAATCAGGAATATAGATATTGGTATGAAACGAAAATGGTGATTCTATTGCTGGATTAAAGTAAATCAAATCATTGCCTATTTTTTCTAATCTAGAACTCAATTTAATGCGTTGGATAACTATAAATCCTAAAATAATACGCAAGATACCCCACAACAATCCAGCAGCATAGATGGCTAATATTATTTTTGCATAATCCAATTCTTTGGTTTGAATTGTTGTAGCGTAAATGTTGATGGTTTGAAGTGTATAAATAATAGGTGTATCAATGACCGTTTTTTTGATCAAAGTAATATGTTGTAAAAATGGTATTAAAAATGCAAAGGCAGAACTCGTAAGCAAAAAGATTCTGTTCCATTTAAAAGATTTCGTATCCTTCAAAAAGAAAAGATATAGCATATAAAATAGGCCTAGAAGTAAACTTGTTTTTAAAAAATATAGTATCATCTATTCTTAATTTTATTTTGGATTATGACTTTGGATTTTTTTTGAGTTCTTTCACTAATTTTTCTAGCTCCTCGACACTTATATTTTTTTCTTTTACAAAAAAAGAAACAAGTTGCTTTGCCGAACCATTGAAATAATTTTTCAGCATGGGTGAAACACTTTTTTTAAAATAATTTTCTTTGCTGATTAAGCTGTAATACTGATATGTTTTTCCATATGCTGTATAATCGACAAAACCTTTTTCTTGCAATATCTTAATCATAGTTGAAACAGTGTTATAGTGCGGCTTAGGTTCAGGCATTTGTTCAATGATGTCTTTGACAAAAGCTTTGTTCAAATCCCACAAAATCAACATGATTTCTTCTTCAACTTTAGTTAATTTTTCCATTTGATTGTAATTCCAAAACAAATATATAACTAAATAATTAGTTATACAACTAAAATGTTAGTTATTCTTTTTAATATCTTTTCCAAAATATGTGATTATACCCAAGAAGAGCATAAAAAAACCACATAAAAATAAGTGATGTCCATTTAAAAAAAGTTCTCCAAATCGACCGTTTGTAACATAAGAGCTTGATTGCATTTTGTCCATAATTATTCCCAGGAATAATACGATAAAACTACAAATAAAGTAATTCCTAAAACCATTCATACTAATATCAGTTTACTGAACTTCAACATCTGCTTTGTCGCCACGTAATCGTCTGAAATTTTTACGCGCTTGATTAACATATGTACTGCCCGGATACTTGATGATGATTTGTTCATACAAACGTTTGGCTTCATCTTTATTGCTAAAAAAAGTTTCGTTTATTCCTGCTAAAGTAAATATGGCATCGTCGGCTAGAATATCATCTGCATAATCTGTTACGATTTTTTGCAAATGCATAGCTGCTTCACTAAAATCTTGTTTTTTAGTGGCTATTTCTGCCCTAGTCATTAGTATATCATCGAGCAAAGGATGTTTAGGAAAAAGGGTTGTAATACTATCCAAAATGGCTATAGCCTCTTCATCTTTGTTTTGAAATTCGAGCAAGTCAGCTCTTGCAAACATCAATAAGGGTGTCGTGTTGCTATCAGCTGGAGGATTGTTTTCTGTAATTAAAACGGATAGGTTCAACGCATCGTTTGCAATCAATTCACTCGTAGATGCTTTGAGCACATCCAATTGTCCTTGGGACCATTTAAAATCTCCGGTATAGTAAGAAAGTTTTGCATTTTTAAAACGTGCTTCTTCACCCAGCATATCTTGTTTGAATTCCTTATCTACTTGTGAGTATAGCAATGTGCTTTCCCAAATATTATTTCGTACAAGTTCATAATCGCCCATTTCGAGTTTGCATCGACCCCGAAACGCTCGATCTACATTGCCTGCTTTGACTATTTCGCTCAATAAAAGGATTGCTTTGTCTATATCGTTTGAGTACCGCGCTTCTAATTCTGCATATTCTCGAAGTGTTTCTTTGAGTTTAAAAGCAGGGTATGCCTCCAAAAATTCAGCATATTGAGTTGTGATTTTTTTGACATCATCTTTGGTATAAATAGGAGTATATTTTAACTGTTCTTTCAAACAGGTTAATTTTTCACTTCGAGCTTGGACATAAAAAGGCAATTCATTTCCCTTTTCAATAACTACACCATAAGCCATCAAAGCTGCTTTGTATTGTTTTTCGCGAAATGCAACACGAGCAAATCCCAATATTCTCCTGCCTTGTTCGTTTAATCGGGTGTCTATTGCATTGATTTGGATAAATGCATTTTCATAATCGTTTTGTTGTATGTACAACCATGACAATAAATCTGGATAAGCTACATTCTCAGGTTCCTTGGCAGCTCGTTTCATCACTTTTTTAAGCAAAAATTCTTTCTTGTCGGGCTTGTCCATCATCCTTTGAAAAGAGGCCTTGACATCTTCGCCTATATCTGGACGAGAAATGTACAAATCTAATAAACTTTCTGTTGCTTTTTCTAAATCACCTTTTTTGCTATAGATCAAAGCCAATTCCTGGGCATAGAGGTAAGGATTATCTTTTTGAAACGATTTACCCTTTTCGTACGTTGCCAATGCTAAATCGACCATGTCATCTTTTTCAAACATGGATGCAACTTTCCTGATTTGTTGATCATTGGATTCAAGGGAACTAATTATTTTTTCGGTATTTTTTTTAAACTTTTTATCATCGCCGAGCGTTTTGCTCAATTTAGCTAGTTCAAATTGAGCCGCTAGGTCATTTGGATTGGCTTTGAGTTGTTGTTTGATGATTTTTTCGGCAGTTTTATAGTCTTTCAAGCCTAACACACTTTGATAATACCCTTGAAGTAGTTCTGTATCGTTGGGAGTATATTCGAGCAATTGTTTGTAGGTAGCGGCAGATTTTTCAAAATCACCTTTTCGCAAGTATTCACGTGCAACGTTGAGCAATTGTTCTTGAGCAAATAATCCAAACGTGCATAAAACAAACAAGAAAAGTAAGAGACTTTTTTTCATTATGCCAAATATCCGAAATAAATACAGTTTTAGTACACAAGCATTGTGAAAATAAAGAAAAAATCAGTTGAAAGTATAGTATTGTAAATCTATATTTTCAAACAAAAGAACAAATCAGTCCGTTTAATTTAAATTTCACACTTCATTTTCACAGACTAAAACGTATTTCACATCAATATTTTATTTTTAACGAAACATTATTAGAGAAAATGCGACTTGTGATATAATTTCGTTCAAATCACAGAAGTGGTTATATTTTCATGGTTACTTAGTTGTAAATTTAAAAATGTAACGTATCTTAGTGACATGCTTCAAAGCAAATTACATCCTTGGGGGGATAAATAAAGAAAAAAATAGTTTATGGCAAAAGCAAAGAAAGCCGATAAGATCGACTTGAAAAAGGCGTTAATGGAAAACTTCGGTTTTGATAAATTCAAAGACGAACAAGAAGATATAATTCAAAGTGTATTGGATGGTAAAGACACATTTGTCATCATGCCTACAGGAGGAGGTAAATCGTTGTGTTATCAGTTACCAGCATTAATCAGCGAAGGCATAGCAATAGTTGTATCACCATTGATAGCCTTGATGAAAAACCAGGTGGATTTGATGAAAAGCTACAGTGAAATAGAAAATGTAGCTCACTTTTTAAATTCATCGTTGAACAAAGGTCAAATCAAAAAAGTAAAAGAAGATTTGGTAGGTGGCAAAACCAAAATGTTGTATGTAGCACCGGAGACATTGACAAAAGAAGAAAATGTTGAATTTTTAAAAGATTTGAACATTTCGTTTGTAGCAGTCGATGAAGCACACTGTATTTCAGAATGGGGGCACGATTTTAGACCAGAATACCGAAAAATTCGTGATATTATAGATACGATAAATCCTAAATTAAACATCATTGCCTTAACCGCAACGGCTACGCCAAAGGTTCAAGATGATATATTGAAAAATTTGGTATTGAAAAAGCCGAATGTGTTTATTTCGTCATTTAATAGAAGTAATCTATTTTACGAAATCGTACCAAAAGGTAAAAAAGATCAAACAGTTAAACATATTGTCAAATTTATCCAACAAAATAGAGGTAAAAGCGGCATTATCTATACCTTAAATCGTAAAACGACTGAGGATTTAGCTCAAATATTAGTAGCCAATGGCATTAGTGCTGTAGCTTACCATGCTGGTTTAGATAGTAAAACCCGCGCCGACAGACAAGATCAGTTTTTGATGGAGAAAGTCGATGTGATTGTTGCTACCATTGCATTTGGTATGGGTATAGACAAGCCCGATATTCGCTTTGTGATGCACTACAATATACCAAAATCTATTGAAAACTATTACCAGGAAACAGGTAGAGCAGGTCGTGATGGTATGGAAGGTGTATGTATACTTTACTTCTCTTACAAAGATGTTCAAAAATTAGAACATTTGATGCGCGACAAACCTTTGACAGAACGCGAAATGGGTGCACAACTGATAGGCGAAACTGTTGCATACGCTGAAAGTGCGATTTGTAGACGTAAAGTATTGTTGCATTATTTTGGTGAAGAGTACAATGATAACAAGTGCAACAACATGTGCGACAATTGCTTGCATCCAAAAGAAAAAATAGATGTAAAAGATACCATATTTACAGCCTTAGAAGCCATCAAACAATTAAAAGAAATGTTTGGTATTGACTATGTAATCAATGTAATTTTGGGTAGAACAAATACGCAAATACAAGCTTACAAGCATGATAAGTTGAAATGTTTCAGCATGGGAGCTCATTTCCAAATGGACGAACATTTTTGGTTTTCACTAGTACGCCAAATGATGGTGGAAGGTCTTATTCGTAAAGATATTGAAGAATATGGCTTGTTGAAATTGACGGATAAAGGTAAAGCCTTCTTGAAAAAACCATATTCATTGAAATTGTCATTAAACCACAAGTTTGAAGATGCTGAAGGTGATGATGATGAAGTATCAAGTGGTAATGGAGGCAATGGAAGTTCGGCCCTTGATCCGGCTTTATTAGATATGCTTAAAGAACTTCGACGAGAAGTAGCTAAGCAAAATAATGTACCGCCATTCGTTGTATTCTTAGAAAATTCATTGGAGGATATGGCTACAAACTACCCTACTTCCATGAAAGAAATGGAAAATATAGCGGGAGTAAGTAAAGGTAAAGCCATTAAATACGGTCGAAAATTTGTAGAACTCATTGCGAAATACGTTGAAGAAAACGATATTGAAAAAGTAGATGACTTTGTGATGCGTAGCGTCATAAATAAAAGTGGATTGAAGGTATTTATCATTCAAAACATAGATAAAAAAATACCATTAGAAACCATAGCGAACATGAAAGAAATCAACATGTTAGACCTATTGGATGAAATGGAAACTATCGTATCGAGTGGCACTAAGCTCAATTTAGATTATTGTATAGACGATTATGTAGACGAATACGATCAAGATGAAATCTATGAATACTTACAATCGAGTGATACAGGTAATTTAGATGAAGTATTTGAAGAATTAAAAGAAAATAATATCAGCATAGAACAACTCCGATTGATGCGTATTAAATTTATGAGTGAATACGCAAACTAACAGATTATGTCGCAAATAAGTTACTGGATAGAACTGTTGTGGCCCATTTTATTAATTTGGATTTTGCTCTTAATTATTTATTTTTCAAAACGATTAAAGAAATAGTTGTCATTTTGGCTAAAATGTTTATTTTTGCACCCCACAACAACACAAATGTGTAAAATGGTGCGGTAGCTCAGTTGGTAGAGCAAAGGACTGAAAATCCTTGTGTCGGGGGTTCAATTCCCTCCCACACCACAAAAAATCCTCGCAGATACTGCGGGGATTTTTTTTGTAAAATTAATAGAAATGTATACGGTTTATTTACT
>JBILCF010000046.1:0-17078 GCA_044353325.1 Chitinophagaceae bacterium
GCCCAGTAACCAATGTGGTAGTTGGATAATAATAATTGACTTCGTCATTGTTAGGATGGCTAATGCCTTTAAAAACTTCCATTGGCCACAACCACGATGAAAACCAAGTATCCAAACAATCTTCATATTGAGTTAAGTTGAGGTTTGTGAGTTGAGTATTGTTTGTCGCATTGTATCGTTCTGCGTACAATTGCTGAGCGGCTTCGAGGTTCTCGGCTACGACAAAATTGCCTTGCTCGTCGTACCATGCAGGTATTTGTTGTCCCCACCAAAGCTGACGGCTGATGCACCAATCTTTAATATTTTCGAGCCAGTGGTTATACGTATTTTTGAGTTTGGCAGGGTGAAATTGAATGTCGTCGTTCATTACCGCAGACAAGGTTTCAGGATGTTTGCCCAAGAAGGTTTTCATATCCATAAACCATTGCATGCTCAAGCGCGATTCGATGATAGCACCTGTACGTTCGCTTGTACCGACTTGACCTTTGTAGTCTTCTATTTTTTCAATCAAACCTTGTGCAGCTATATCCTCGACTATTTTTTTGCGCAAATCAAAACGGTCCATACCGTTGTAACTCAGAACGAGCTCATTGGGTTGTTCGTCCATCAATTGCTCGGCAGTAAATTTACCATCTGCATCGAGGGTATCTATTGTTTTTAAGTTGTGTTTACGACCTATTTCATTGTCGTTTTTATCATGTGCTGGCGTAATCTTCAATGCACCAGTTCCAAATTCGGCATCGACATACTCGTCGGCTATTATATGTATGGTTCGGTTGATGATAGGAACTATTACTTCTTTGCCTATCCAGTTTTTATAACGCTCATCATTCGGATTCACACAAATGGCCACATCGCCTAAAATGGTTTCAGGACGGGTGGTGGCTACCATAATGTAAGCCCCCTCATCCCCCAAAGGGGGACTTGAGAAATTATATTTTACATAATAGAGTTTGCTATCTATTTCTTTAAAGATAACTTCTTCATCGCTGAGGGCGGTTTTGCTAGCTGGATCCCAATTGACCATTCGGAGTCCTCTATAAATAATGCCATCGTTGTATAATTGTACAAATATTTTTAGAACAGCTTTATAATAATCGTCGTCCATCGTAAACGAAGTTCTATCCCAATCGAGCGAACAACCCAGTTTACGCAATTGCTGCAATATAATACCACCATATTTTTCTTTCCATTCCCAGGCATACGCCAAAAATTCATCGCGTGTTAAAGACGATTTCGTAATCCCTTTTTCTCGTAGCATAGCGACTACTTTGGCTTCGGTAGCTATAGAGGCATGGTCTGTTCCTGGTACCCAACAGGCGTTGTAGCCTTGCATACGTGCACGACGAACCAATATATCTTGTATGGTATTGTTCAAACAATGTCCCATATGCAATACCCCGGTTACATTGGGTGGTGGTATGACGATGGTATACGCTGGCTTTTCGTTGGGTGTAGAGCTAAAATAACCATTTTTAACCCAATGTTCGTACCATTTGGTTTCTGCTTCCTGAGGGATATAATTTTTTGACAATTCCATAAGGCGCAAAGATAAAAGGACATTTGGATAAAAAATGATTTTGATAGAATACGATTAAAATGATCTATTAGCTTTAATCGGATTAAAAACAATGGCAAAATTTAATTCCTTTTGTTAATATTTTGGAATTAAAACTAATTTTTGTAAACTTTACAATAGAAAAAAAAGCACTATCATGAAGAATCTAAATTGCTGTTCTATTAGAGTGGGTTGTGTGGACACAAACCAAGGGGTTGAATTTATACTATATGATATGATGGGATCTAAGTTGCAAACCCTAATTCTAACAGACGCAGAAGAATTAGTAACTATGAAATTAAATGAATATGCTTCAGGTGTTTATAATTATCAATATGTGCGAAAAGGCTATGCAAACCAGACAGGTAAATTAATAATATCGAAATAGAAATGAAGTTTATTTTATTTGTTTCATTTTTTTATAGTATTAATCTTTCTGTGCAAGCACAAGATTATAAACGAAACCATAATTGGGTATTGGGCTTTATGCCTGTAGTAACCTTGGATTTTAATTCTTCAACTATTCTGATGGATAGTTTCAATAATATAGCATTAATGTCGTCTTCATGTATTTCAAATACGAATGGTGATTTAGAATTATTTTCTAGTGGTTTCGTTTTGTTAAACAAAGATGGTAATATTATTGATAATGGGCTTGATGTAAACTCTCCCTATGGTGTCATGTTAGCAAACAACGCAAGTCATTATAGCCCTTACGAGCAAACCTCCATCATCCTCCCCAAAAAAGGCAATCAGTATTATGTGTTTAGTACGGGCATGAGTGATTCAGCAGCCATCAATTGTCAGCAGCAACTAAAGTGTATATTTGATGTATTGAACTATAGTGTAGTAGACATGGATAGCAATGCTGGTAATGGTAAAGTAGTGGAAAAGAATGTAGTGCTTTATGATAATCAGGAATATAGATATGTTGACCTACATGCAATACGTCATGGCAATGGAGTAGATTGGTGGTTGATTAAATCTGATTGCTATCATAATCAATTTCAATTATTTCATGTTTCAGCCGATACAATTCTAGGGCCTTATAAATACCAAATAGCTGATACCGCAGATTGGTGTTATCTTTTTAGTCAAATACATTTTAGTTCAGATGGAACTAAGCTAGTCAGTAATATGTATAGCGAAACATCAGGATTAACGAATTATGATAATTTTAATAGAGTGGATTTGTTCAATTTTAATAGATGTACAGGTGAAATAACTTACAGAAACAAATATATAGTTCCCTTAGATACAGTAAATTATCCAAACTGGTCGGATAAACGAGGAATGAGTTTCTCTCCAGATAGTAAGTTACTTTATTTATCAAATTTATATGAGATATATCAGATAGATTTAGAAGATACAACCGTTATACAAAATCAACTGATTCATGGTCCCGACACTGCAATAGCTGATTTTCCTGGTTATAGCAGTATGGCCTGCGGTCCTGATGGTCGTTTGTACATTGGCAATTTTAATGGTACACGACAGTATATGAGTTATATCGAGAATCCCAATGTTAAAGGCTTAGGATGCAATTTTGTATCGCAAGGGCTTTGGCAGCCGTACACCAATTTGCTCACACCACCCAATATGCCCAACTATGGCTTAGGCGTGGATACAGCCAATGGTTGTTGGCCGCTATCAGCCTCCCCTTACCCCTCCGAAGGAGGGGAATTGCTGGAGGTGTATCCAAATCCGAGCAGTACGAGTATCACCATTTCATGTGAGGCATTAAAAGGCAAGCGAGTAAAAGTAAATTTCTACAATATGCTAGGTCAAGAACTAATGTCAAACGAATGTCATTTTGCACAACAAAACTATACACTTAATATTCAACAACTTCCACGAGGTGTATATTTGTTGAAAGTGGGTGAGAAGAGTGGTAGTGGAATAAAACGTGGTAAAGCCAAAAAGAAAATGAATGAGGAAAATACTACAATTTATATTTAAAATCTCTCTAACTTGATAGGACATGTTGAATTTGAACGGACAAAATATTAAATTTATTTATTACCCATTATATACTTTTTGAAACGCAAAGTTCATTCAGGGACAGGCCTTAGGAAAATAGCGTTAAGAAAATGACTGTTTTTTGGCGTCAGAAACAAAAACAATCGCAATAAGTCAAATAATGGCAAGTTGCATAATCTAAAAGCCACAGCCAATTTTTTTGGTATCAGATGCATAGCTTTTTTGTTTCCGTCAAAAAGCTGTCATTTTTAGCTATTTTTCGACAGCCTTGATTTTTTGCTCCACTTTTTTATCAAGAAAAAAGTGGAAATTTCGATTTAAAAGAAAATTGTAATTGTTTTGGAAAGCAATTTAAAGTTAGACAGTATTTTCTTGAGTTGCGGCTCAGAGGTAAATCGGTATGATATTCCTTCTTTTATAAAAAAGCTTCGATAAATAAAGGGGCTTTTGTGTCATTGACCGACTTAAAACCATGCACTTATTAAAAATACTTTCGGAAATTAGGGTAATGAACTATATTTGACGTAATTTTTAAACTATGAAATACTTATTTTGTATTGGCTTATGCATACTGGCTGCACAAACAATCAATGCTCAACGTCACTTTGTAGAGGATGGCCGCATGCGTATTATTCGTACTGGCATCTTAGGCGAAATGGGTTCTGATGGGGATGAGGGCCAAGATAATGTGTCTAAAAAGAATGCAATCAAACTCAATTTGTCATCTTTGGCCTATCAAACCATTGCATTGCAATACGAAAGAGCCTTGGCACCTAAAATATCTGTAGCCATTCAAGGTAGGTATATGTTAAATCAGGTTATACCTGGCACAAGTCAAGTATCTGACTTTTCGTCGGACACCATCAATTTGTTTAAAGATTTTAAAATAAGTAGCTGGGCCATTACACCCGAATTTCGTTTTTATGTTCGTAATGTCATGAAAGGTTTTTATATCGCTCCTTATGCTCGTATTCGAAATATCGATATGAGTTTGCCTATCAACTATGTAGACGATAACAGCAAAACGCAAACCATCACAACCAAAGGTAGCTTTTTATCTTTTGGTGGAGGTGTTATGATTGGTTCGCATTTTCATATTGGAAAAAGTATTTCATTGGACTGGTTTATACTAGGAGGGCATTCCATGACAACCAATATCGATATAAGTTCTAAAACAACGCAGGCTTTGTCTGTCAATGATCAGCAAGATATACGCGACTATTTGTCAACTACTCAAAAACCTTTATCCTCTTTTGTCAAAAATTATAAATATGAGGTGTCTGCAAATGAACTCAGAATTAAAGGGAGTATGAATGGGATTGGCTTTAGAGGAGCAGGTCTTAATTTGGGTTTTAGATTTTAATCCATTTTTTATTGAAATTGATCATTGTTAGGTGGAAATCAATCAAATTACCTTTGTATTAGTATCCATAGAATACCATCTGTTTTGATTTGGTATTCACTAAAATACCCTACTTTTGCGCCTTCATAATGAATCAAAAAAGGGTATATTCTTTCAGCTCGTATGGAATAATGCTTATTGTTGATTTGTTTTAAAAGGAAGCTATAACTATGAAACGAAATCTGTTTTATTTGTTGATTTTGCTGTTGATGGCAGGTCTGACGTATTATGTTTTTTTTCGTGATCAATCTGATTCGTTTGAGCTATCCGAAACCAATTTTAATGTCAAAGATACATCAGAATTGCAAACCATTTTTTTGATTGATATGCAAGGTCAACGTGTAAAAATTGCACGAAGCGATCGTTTTTATAATGGTTGGGCGCTCAATGATACACTTCCAATTCGTAAAGATGCAGTAGATTTTATGCTAGAAGCATTGGCATTGCAAAAAGCAGAGCAACCCGTACCGAGTGGGTATCACGATGCAGCAATTCGAGAGCTGAGCTCCAATGCCACCAAAGTGGAACTTTATACTAAAAAAGAAAAAACGCACACCTTTTATGTGGCACGCAATGCCGGTTATGGCAATGTGACGTATATGCTCAACGAAGGTGCAAAACGTCCTTATATCGTCAAATTGCCGATGCAAAAAATCTTTTTAGGCGTACGATATTATACCCGAGCCAACGATTGGCGCGAACGAAGAATCATGTATAATGAAAATCCTATCGAGACTGTCAATGTAGCTTATAAGGATTCAATTCAATATTCGTTTACGATGAACTTTACCCAAGCACAACCTAGTCTTCAAGGTCCAACTACAATGTCAAGACCACTCAATCTAAAGCGTGTCAATACATATCGTGGTGTATTGGATAAACTGTATTGTACGGGTTTTGAAGAGCGCTATTTGGGCAAGGATAGTATCATTCAGTATGGTAAACAATTGGGTACAGTAACTATTCAACGTAAAAACAGTCCAGCAGAATCCATCATTTTATATTTTAAACCACCTGATAAAGGCACTAAAGGTTTGATCAAAATAGGAGGTATTGAATATGATTACGATTCGTTTTTTGGTTTGCTCAACCAACATGATTTTTTGGTACTCAGCCGAAAAAACTTAGAAAAGATGTTACGTACATATCCTGAATTTTACGAACAAGATGTTGAAGCTAAACCATAACATTACCATTTATTCCAACTAGCATGCACCAAGATTTTATTAGTTATTTTATTTTTATTGCCGCACTCGTTGTTTCATTTGTGTTGGACTTGTTTGTCTTTAGCAAAAAGGGACAAGAAGTCTCAATCAAAAGTGCTACTTATCAGTATTTGTTTTGGGTGAGTATAGCCTTGGCGTATTGTGTGTATTTGTGGTATCACTACGATGCACACACATCGCTCAATTATCTTTCGGCTTACTTTATGGAAATGGCATTGTCCATCGATAATATATTTGTGTTCGTCATGATATTTTCGTCCTTGCAGGTCCGAAAGCAATATATAGGACGTGTATTGATGATAGGTGTTGTGTTGGCTATTGTGTTTCGAATTATTTTTATAGCCATAGGTATTGTACTTATACAACAGTTTCATTGGTTGATGTATGTGTTTGGAGCACTCTTGATTTATACTGGATTTAAATTGTTTTTAGAAAATCCCGAAGCCGAACATGATGTGCGCGAAGGGAAAATATATAAATTCATTAGACGCTATTTGCGCTATACCGAACTCGAAGCCGAAGGTCAATATACCTTGAATGTACAAGGTAAAACTTATTTTACCAAAATTGCATTAGTTGTTTTAATGATTGGATTAACTGATATTGTATTTGCATTGGATTCTATACCTGCTGTATTTGCCATTACAACGGATAATTTGGTGGTTTACTCATCCAATATTTTTGCTGTATTGGGCTTAAGAGCTTTGTTTTTTATCCTACAAAAAGCCGCGGATCAGTTTGATTTCTTGCAACAAGGTATTGCCGTTGTTCTCGTATTTATCGGAGCCAAAATGTTTTTAGAAATTATTGATATCCATATGCCGGTATGGGTTTCGTTGGTCGTGATTGTAGTGTGTATAGCAAGCGCTATTTTGTATTCGCAACACCATAATAGAAAGAAAAGTAAACTAGGAAAATTGCATGATAAAGGCTAGTGAAATAGGGTTGGTAGTGAAGGGTAAAATCGTAGCACAAGGTCATGACTGTGCTATAGATAATCTATTGATTGATAGTCGGCGTGTAGCGCATGCTGCAAGTTCAATTTTTATACCTTTAGTCACCGATCGTCGCAATGCACATATTTTTTTACAAGATGTTTATGCACAAGGCGTTCGTGTATTTTTGGTGAGTGAAGAATTAGATACTGATCTTCTCAAGGATGCATGGATTATCCAAGTAGACAATACAATGACTGCATTACAACAATTGGTAGCATGGCATCGAAGTCAGTTTTCAATACCCGTAGTGGGTATTACAGGTAGCAATGGAAAAACGGTTGTGAAAGAATGGCTATATCAATTGCTCGAACATGATTATAAAATAGTACGAAGTCCAAAAAGTTTTAACTCTCAACTCGGTGTGCCACTTTCGGTATGGCAAATGAATGATGAACATACCTTGGCTTTGTTTGAAGCGGGTATTTCGCAAGCTGATGAGATGCAAAATCTTGAAAAAATTATTAAGCCAATTATTGGCATTTTTACAAATATCGGCGAAACGCATAATGAAGGATTTTTAAACCATAGACATAAAATCAATGAGAAACTAAAGTTGTTTAAAACAGCTGATTTGCTCATATATAATAAAGATTATTACGAATTGCAAGACTGTGTATTACAGTTTGCTACCCAGCTGAAAACAAATGCAAATAAAGAACTCAAACTCTGGCATTGGAGTCGTAAAACTGAAGCTGTACTACAAATACTTTCAACCGAAAAAAGTCATGCTAGTACTAGCTTGACGGCTTTATTTCAGGGCAAAAATATCGCATTGACAATACCATTTATCGATGATGCATCTATCGAAAATGCGATTCATTGCTGGATCTTGATGTTGTATTTCAAAATTAATCAAGATGAAATACAACTCAGGATGAACAAGCTAACCCATATAGCTATGCGCCTCGAGTTGATCAAAGGCATGAACAATTGTACACTCATCAATGACAGTTACAATTCTGATGTGTCTTCATTTTCTATTGCATTAGATTTGTTGGCGCAGCAAAATCAACATGAACATAAAACAGTTATACTTTCAGATATTTTGCAAAGCGGCCGCGACAATGAATTGTATGAAGAAGTGGCCGAATTGCTCACCGATAAAAAAATACATCGCTTTATAGGTATTGGCGATACACTGCTGCGCAACAAAACTATTTTTGAATCGATACGAACTTTGCAAACTCAGTTTTACAAATCGACCCACGATTTTTTGCAAGATATCGATACCACATCTTTTGCCAATGAAAGTATTTTGATTAAAGGTGCTCGTAAGTTTGAATTTGAAAAAATAGCCAAGCGATTGGAAGAGCGTGTACATCAAACCATGATGGAAATCAATTTAAATGCGCTTGCCAATAATTTAAAAATCTATCAATCCTTGCTCAAAAAACCGACCAAAGTGATGGCTATGGTCAAAGCATTTTCGTACGGAAGTGGCAGTTTTGAAGTCGCGAACAAACTCCAGTTTGAAGGAGTAGATTATCTAGCGGTCGCTTATGTAGATGAAGGGATTTTTCTTCGAAAAAATAGAATCGAATTACCGATCATGGTGATGAATACCGACGATAATTCGTTTGGACTGATTATAGATTGGAAGCTTGAAGCTGAAATTTACAACATACATACGCTTCTTAAAATGATCGAAGCCGCTCAGTTTGCCGAAGTAACGCAGTATCCTATTCATATCAAATTAGATACCGGAATGCATAGGCTTGGTTTCGAAGCGCAAGATATAGATGAATTGATTCAGGTTTTGAATACACATAGTGAAGTTAAAGTGCTATCTGTATTTTCGCATTTATCAGGTAGTGAAGAGGCTGAACTCGACGATTTTACGCAACGACAAGCAACCGAATTTAAACAATTGTCGGCTCGTTTGGAACAAGGTATAGGTTATTCTTTTATGAAACACTTGTGCAATTCTTCGGGAATAGCTCGTCATCCCGAATTGCACTTTGATATGGTGAGATTGGGTTTGGGATTATATGGAATCGATAACACCAAAAAGTTAAATTCAAGATTGAATAATGTGGGTCGTTTAAAAACAATTATATCACAAATTAAAAATGTTCCTCAAACCGAAACGGTGGGTTATAATCGCAAAGGTATTTTAAAGCGCGATACTAAAATAGGTACAGTCTGTATAGGTTATGCCGATGGCATCAGTCGTAGGTTGGGCAATGGACAAGGCAAAATGTGGATCAATGGTCATTTGGCACCTATAGTTGGCAATGTGTGTATGGATATGTGTATGCTCGATATTACAGATGTGCCAGATGTCAAAGAAGGCGATACGGTCATTATTTTTGGTGAAGAATTACCTGTGACACAACTTGCTCAATGGGCTGGAACAATTCCTTACGAAATACTAACTGGCATTTCGCAACGTGTCAAACGGATTTATTTTGAAGAGTAAAGTAGAGTTCAATTTTCTCATTATCTTTAGTGCTTCATGAAACAACTTGAAAAATTTGTACAACAATCGTGGTTTGCCTATTTACTCTTCGTGGTAGGTTGGGTTTTTACATTTGTCATTTATTTTCCTGCTCATAAAGCTTTGCTCATCGATGATGGTGTAAGTGGTATATGGGAAATTAAACAATTGGGTGTAAAAGGGTTTCTGAATTCTTACGGGTTTGAAAGTTTTTACTACGGACATTATTCAATTATAGGAATTTTATATTTATTGTTTGGCACCAATACCTTAGGTTGGTTTATTGTCTATACAGGTATGCATGCATTGAATACAACGTTATTATTTACAGCATGCAAAAAAGTTTACCAAGCCATTCATCTTGGCAACAATGCTGTTTGGATTGCATTGTTGGGGGCTGTTTTATTTCTATGTTCGCCGTATCAATCCGAAAATATTATTTGGGGTGCAACCTCACATTATTTTGCAACATTTTTTATACTTTGGTTTGGTCTCCATTTTATCACTGACTTTACCACAGGATCTAAGACTTCTATTTCATGGATTGGATTTCAAGTCCTATTTGCATTTTCATTGGTTACACTCGAAATATCTTTCTTGTTTCCAATATTGTTTGTGTTGCTGTATTTATTATTGGTTATTAGCAAGGCTTCAAGAATTTCGGTGGGCGCTTTTTTTCTCAAAATTATGTTGCCACAAATAGCAATTGTGGCAATTTATTTAGTCTGTTACAAATTGAAAAATGGCTCATGGATTCCACACGATCGAGCACCGCTCGATACACCTGTGCCGGTTTCGTATATGATTACGACCTTGTCACAACAGCTTATGAAATTGTTTGGATTTGTACACATGTTCGATTTTAAAACCCGCGAAATGGTCTATGCATTTGCAGTACATTGGAAAAAGATTGCATTGTTTTGGAGTCTACTATTTGGTGTTCTAACAGTGTGGCAATGGTATAAAGATCGAACAAAAGGAATGGTGTTTCTTTTCCTGTTAATTGCCGGATTATCTATGTACTTGCCTTTTGTGCGTGTTTACTTTATGTATATTGTTCGCATCGAAAACGATCGATATGCCTATTTTGCTTCTGCGTTATTGCTGCAAGCATTGGTCTTGGTTTTATTTTCAATGCATCGTTGGGTAAGAGGTTTTTTGTATGTTGCGTATTTAACTGCATTTATTTATTTTATTTTTCCTTCAGTCAAATCGCGTTCTTATAGTGCTAAATTGTACACCAACTATTTGAACAAATTTCCTGACACCATTCACGGTAAAACATACTTGCTCAATGTGCCTTCGTATTGTGCTGATGTCTATATGTTTAGAGCTACAGATAGATTGCCCATTTCTTATCAAGCTATATTTGGTAAAGATATTTTTTCGAAAGTGAAACAAGTGGTATGGTATAATGCTCAAACCGATAAAGATACCTTTGCTGTCAATAAACTATCAGACGTCAAGTACGAAATGTTACTCAAAACAAATGGCTCGTGGTGGATGAATGAATCAATCGGTGCAAGCAATTATGAAAATGATCAGTATAGTTTTGTAGTTGGCGAATGGGGGAATTATACCATTACTTTCAAGCAGCCTTTGGGTGTAAATGATGCGGTTTTGTATTATAACGGCAAACGATTTGTAAAAGTAAACTAGGGTTTTGTTTTCAATAAGGCATATCCTATGCCACATGTTAAACATTGTTTTTGGTCACAATAATGTTTTTTTAATTGTAGTAAAGCTTGAGTGTCATAAGCAGATTGTATGTCGATTTTGGTGGTTTTCCATTGTTCAATAATGCTATTTTTTTCGGGTGGTAAAGCCCTCAACCATTCCAATGCTTTATCACAATAGCTAGGTTTGGCTTGTAGTTTTCCGTATAAAAAAACAGTTGGGATAATTACATTGATGATCAGATTTTGTATAAAATTTTTACCTAATTTTTTGGTTCGTTCTGTCGATTTTTCTTGAAAAGTATAATGGTCTAACCAGTATTCTGAAACTGTAAATTGAAATAATTTTTCGATTGATTTTAAAGAATCGGCTTCCATTAATTTTGAAAATAAATGCGATGATTCATGCAGGAGTTGCGCAAATTGCGCTAGTCGCAATGTTGGAAAATTAGCAGGCCGTAATCGTAAAAATTTCCATTGATGCTGTTCTATCGAATGTAGGTTATATAGTTTTTTCAAATAGGCATATTCACGTTGCAATTCTTGCGGATAGGCTTCGTCGAAATAGTCGTTTAGAAAGCCAGCTTGTCCAAAAACTAAAGCTTCGATTTGCAACAACTGCTGTTTGTGTTTGGCAAAAAGATTGAGAGGAGTTTGCAATGCCAATCGTTCAAACACATCTTGATTGATATGCAAACCAAATCCTCTTGCAAGTTGAACATAAAATACTTCTTGCCAATTGGACTGAAAGCGTTCGAGCAAAGCTTGTATATATTCTGTTTTGTCTGTCAGTCGTTCTATCAGCATACGATCCAGTTGCTGATGTATGGTAATGTCGCGAACCGCATCGATAAGTTTAGCGCAAGGGATAAAGCCTTGGTTTTGCATCAGTTTGACATAGCTCTCCAATAAAGCTTGATTGATATGTGGTTGTATGACCAATGTAGGAAAGGATAAATTATCTTTTGTACGAATGGGTTCATCATCTTCAACAACAACATGCAGAATTAAATTAGAGTAGTTAGTATCGTTTTGGTGTAAATGCTTATTCCAATCGCTACTTTTAAGGTGAATTTCGATGTTGCCAGCCCAAATGGTTTCTCCTATTTTTAATTTGGCTTCCAAAAAATCTGGACCAGCATGTGTATTTAAATGACCTGGATGAAGGATGAGTATCGATTCGAGTTCGGTAGTTTGAAGCGGCAGCTCGGAGTTGTACAATCGATGTTGCCAAATGAATTGGAGTAGTTTTTCAGTCATGGAGTAGGTTATTAAATGACCTGACGAAAATACAAATTTTAAAGAGGAATTTTAAAAATAATTATTTCCAACTTACAACACCATAATCATAATTTAATTGAGTCAGTGGCGGAGTATCTAACAATAATGGACCATCCATGTCGACATAATCGAGTAAAGGTAGAAAATATGCTATAGCAACCGATCCAACTTCAGTTTCATTCATGCAGCCCATCATCACACGTAGATTGAGTTGTCGCGCTTGTTCTATCATTCGTTTGGCAGGAGTCAAGCCACTGCATTTAGTTAGTTTGATATTGATACCATGAAAATGATTAGCACAACGTGCTACATCAGATTCTACAACACAGGATTCGTCTGCTATCAAGGGGATATTAGAATGTTTATATAGTTCTTTCATGCCTTCCCAGTTGTCTTTTGATAAGGGTTGTTCTATGAGTTCGATGTTTAGTTCTTCCAAAATAGGCAATAAAGTCACTGCATCGTCTAAACTCCATGCTGCATTAGCGTCTATTCGAATCGTGGCATCTGTTTGGGCACGAAGCTGTTGTAGTTTTTCAATGTCGTTGCGTTGTGCAAGTTTGACTTTGTAGATAGGCCATGGTTTTTCGTTCATTTTTTGAGCCATAACTTCTGCGGAATCTAAGCCTATCGTATAGTCTGTCATAGGAATATTGGTCCATTCCAGATTCCAAATTTCAGTGATTTTTTTTCGTTTCATTTGCGCATACATATTCCAATAAGCCATATCGAGCGCACAAACTAAAAAGTGGTTGGTCGGAAATAAGTGGTGACAAAAATGCCAAAATCGATCTGGTTCGGTAAACGAATAACGGCTCAATACATGGATTTTTTCAAGGAGTTCGTCTATCATACTTTCAACTGTTACATTGTAATAATGTAAAGCCGGCGCTTCGCCTATACCTGTGATGCCATTAAATGTTATAGCGACTAATAAAGCAGGTTGATGCGTTTTGATACCATGTGCTGTGGTAAAAGGATGATGAAAAGCTGTAGATATTGATTTGTACTTGATTTGAAGCATGTGTAAAAATAAGAGCTTGGTTGGAAATTCCTTCAAACTATTTATATGCAATAGAATCTTTTTCCCACTTGCACAAGTATGGCAAAGGGCTATGCAATACATTTGCATGTTATTCATACTTCGAATTGATTGAAAAAAATTAAAAACATAGCATTAGTCGGAAATCCCAATTGTGGGAAAAGTTCGTTGTTTAATGCTTTGACAGGTTTAAATCAACGTGTAGGTAACTTTCCAGGTGTGACGGTCGACAAAAAAACAGGTCGTACGAGTTTGTCTACAGGTGAAGTGTTGAATATGGTAGACTTGCCTGGTACCTATAGTTTGTATCCTAAAAGTGATGACGAAGTTGTTACGTTTGACGTACTTTTTGATGATGATGAAGCTGTAAAAATAGATTTGGTAATTGTTGTTGTTGATGCGTCCAATTTAAAAAGAAATTTATTGTTTTGTTCTCAAATCATGGATATCAAAAAACCTATGGTTGTGGTCCTGACTATGATGGATATTGCCCGCCAAAAAGGAATACAAATTGATGTCAACGGTTTGAGTCGCGAACTAGGAATACCAGTCTTGGCGGTTAATCCTAGAAATAATAAAGGAATTACAGCGCTCAAGAAACAACTCGAAATGACCTTGTCGCAGACGCACGAAGCTTCAGTTCGAGATTTTATAGACAATTATCAGTTGGCCAAACAAACGGTCGATATAGTCAAGAAATACAAACAGGTTACGAGCGATTATGCTGCTATACATTTTGCTAGCGCATTTCAGGTGCTCAATATCATTTCAGCGCAAGACAAACAGAATCTTGCTGCTGATTTGCAACAAATACAGTTTAATAAAACTAAAATTCAAGCCGAAGAGACTTTGCTACGATATGGTCGTATCAAGAAGATCATGGCCAATTGTGTAGTAGAAAGCGATCCGCTCAAAAAGGAATTGTTTAGTCGTCAAGTCGATGGGATATTATTACATCCTGTCTATGGCAATTTGTTTTTGTTGGTTGTTTTGTTTTTTTTATTTCAAAGCATATTTTGGTTGGCACAATATCCAATGGAATGGATCGATATGGCATTTGGGCAGCTTATACAATTTCTTAAATCTACATTACCCAATAATTTTTTGACTGATTTATTGATCAATGGTGTCTTGGCAGGTATCAATGGTGTGGTAGTTTTTATTCCGCAAATCATGATTTTGTTTGGTTTGATTACGTTGTTGGAAGACTCTGGCTATATGTCGCGAATTAGTTTCTTATCCGATCGTTTGATGCGGAGTGTAGGATTAAATGGCAAGTCGGTCATGCCGTTGATCAGCGCTGTGGCTTGTGCTGTACCGGCTATAATGGCTGCACGTACTATCGAAAATAAAAAAGAAAAACTCATTACAATATTGATTACGCCGTTTATGAGTTGCAGTGCTCGTTTGCCTGTTTATACGATTTTGATTTCGTTGGTTATACCGAATACTTCTATCCTTGGAATATTTAATTTGCAAGGTATTGTTATGATGGGTTTATATGTATTGGGTTTTCTCATGGCTTTATTGTCAGCATTTATTCTCAATTTGTGGATTCAGGCCAAAGAACGGAGTATATTTTTAATGGAACTGCCTGTTTATCGTATGCCGCGTTGGAGCAATATGGCGTTGACAATGGTCCAAAAAGCAAAGGTTTTTGTATTTGACGCAGGTAAAATTATCTTACTTATTTCAATCATATTGTGGGCGTTATCGTCGTATGGTCCAAGCAAAGAGTCCAGTCAATGGATAGCCAAAACAAGTTTGGAGCAGTCTTTTGCAGGAAAAGCAGGTAAATTAATAGAACCTGCCATTAAACCATTGGGTTTTGATTGGAAAATAGGTATTGCGTTGATTACATCATTTGCAGCCCGTGAAGTATTTGTGGGTACTATGGCTACCTTGTATAGTGTAGATGTAGAAGATGACAAAACCTTGCTACAAAAAATGAATACCGCTGTAAGACCAGATGGGACTAAGGTTTATACGCTACCTACAGGACTTTCATTGTTGCTTTTTTATGTATTTGCAATGCAATGTATGAGTACTATGGCTATTGTAAAACGAGAAACTGGTTCGTGGAAATACCCGATTCTGCAATTTGTATTCATGGGTTTGGTGGCTTATTTATCATCATTTCTTATTTACCATTTAGTTTCCTAATCGCATATTATCCTAATTTTACCATTTTGTTATGATGTTATAACATTAGTGGTGTTAAATTTGTGACATATTTATTAACCAAATTAAGAATATGGAACGCACCACGATGAAACGTCAGTTGGACAAAGACCTCAAGCAAACGATTCAAAAAAGAAATTCAAGACTAGCTGATTTTTTTGAAAAAATTGGTCTCGAAGTAGAGATAGTAGGCGACATGGAAACTCCTGCTGTTGTAAAAGATGATTATTGTTTAGCCTGTTATGTACACAATTTTAACCTCATCTTTACCGATCATTACGATCAAGGGAAAGAGGTGTATCGTGTTAAATTACAAAAGATACAGGAATTTGAAACTGAACCAATCATTGATTGGTTAAAAACTGCCATACATCGCAGAATCTATCGCATCAAAATGTTGCAGGAACCACATTTGTTTTTAGTTGGATACAACTATAAATCGAAAGAAACAGCAACTACGGACAAATATCCAGTGTATGGAAAATACGGGGCTAAAATATATTTCACAGAAGATTATGCAAAAGAAATCGTACAGTTTTACGATTTAACGTATTGTGAAATTGTTTAGCTTCTCGCTTTGATTAATATATTGTGATATAACCTGTTTCGGCAACAGTAGTGCCTTCAAAGAGTTGGAAATTGTAAGTGCCCGGCGAGTTGAAATTATTTTTATCTAAAACTAAGGTAGTTTTAGTAACGCGCGAGACACGTAACACTTCATTCTTTTTTGGGTCGTAAAATCGAATCGAATACTTTTTAGTCAAGGCATCTTTTAAATTGATGTTGACATGACCCGTATACGGATTCGTGTAGATTTGGCTTGAAGGCGTGTAATAAAAATCGGTCGCTGCTGTGCCTGATGCACCTTTTTGATTGTAATTGGTATTGGCGTTAGTTGTACCCGATGCAATAGCTCCTTCCAAGGATTTTGCCAAAATAGTTGAATCTATGTACATTTTGTAGGTATTACTATACCATTCTACATCGCCACTAAATAGAACGAGGATTCTATAATTGTTTTTGCCTGCCAAGGGTCTATTATCAATAAAGGAATGAATTCCTTTTTTAGGATTATTGATTGTGCCTATCGTAACAAAATTGCGTATACTATCTGCAGAGCGTTGTATCGCTATCGATTTTACGCCATCGTATTGGCAAGACCAAGCCAATTTGTTTTGCGCATTTTCAGTTACAAGACTCATAGATGGCAATTCAGGATATTGGGCAGCGGCACAAAAGGGGATAAGAAGCAGAAATATTAATATGTAGTATCTATTCACGGATGCAATTTTGACAT
>JBILCF010000169.1:0-6005 GCA_044353325.1 Chitinophagaceae bacterium
ATAACATTCTCTCAAAAAGGAACATTTAAAATGGCTGATTGTTCTATTTCATACAACAATAAACCAATTGAATTGTTACAGCATTCATTTTCGTATAAAACGACTGATGAAGCTGTTAAATTAGTCTGCAATGCGCTTTTTAATATAGGCAATGACGACAATATCAATGAGGAGAAAGCTGATAAAATCAAATCAAAAAAATAAGGGGCTATACTAATATAGCCCCTTATGTATAAAACCAAACCAACCAAACTATCCTAAATACGATTTCAATGATTTGCTGTAACGCGCTTTTTGAAGTCGTTTAATTGCACGTTCTTTTATTTGACGAATACGCTCTTTTGTCAAGTCATACTTTTGACCAATTTGCTCAATTGTAGGTCCATCAGTTCCATCAAGTCCAAAATATGCACTTACAATTTCAGATTCACGTGGACTCAACGATTTTAAAATACGTTTGATTTCTTCACGCAAACTATCTTGAATCACACTATCATCAGTATCGTTAGAACCTGTCAACAAATCCCCCATACTAACATCTTCAGCTTCATGTACTGGAGCATCTAATGATGTATGGCGTGAGTTTGTAACAAATATGCTAGCGATTTCAGTTTCAGACATTTCAAGTATTCCTGCTAATTCTTCAACAGAAGGTTCACGCTCATTTTCTTGTTCAAATGCCATCATGGCTTTATTCGCCTTATTATATGTGCCAATTTTGTTTTGAGGCAACCTGACAAGACGTCCTTGTTCTGCCAAAGCCTGCAATATTGACTGACGAATCCACCAAACAGCATAAGAGATAAATTTAAAACCTTTAGTTTCATCAAAACGTTGTGCTGCTTTAATTAAACCAAGATTACCTTCATTAATCAAATCGCTTAATGTTAAACCCTGATGTTGATATTGTTTTGCAACAGAAACAACAAATCTAAGATTCGACTTAACCATTTTTTCTAATGCAAATTTAGCCTCAAATGTGTTACCACCGCGGATCTTCTGGGCCAAAACGGTTTCTTCTTCAGCATTAATCATAGGTATACGACTAATGTCTTGCAAATATTTTTCTACAGCTTGACTATCTCTGTTGGTAATCTGTGTTGCAATTTTTAACTGTCTCATGTCTTAATATTTTGTGTAGTTTATTCATTACTCCTGTTATAACTATAACATAGCATCAAATAGTATTCCACATGGGTCTACTTAAAGTTAATTAAATCCTATAAACGAATAACGGTATTCTATGAACGATAGAATGATACAAACAAATTAAAACTTATCTGCAAGTTTCAACGCATCAAAACGTTGAGCTTGTTGAGAAGTCATTGCTCCTTTTAAATTGTTGAGCTTTTGTTCTTTAACTTCTTTCATACGAATTTCCAAAAGGCTTTTATTACCTTCTGCTGCTTTTAATACGCGTAAAGAATTTTGTTCAATCCCAATCAATACAGTAGTGATACGGCTTAATTGAACATCAGAAAGATTTAAATCTGATGATTTAAGTATGCTGATTTCCTTCTTAATAGTTTCAGATGGTGTATTATTTTGAGCGAATACGTTAGTTCCAATAAATAGAATGGCAACGAAAGTTAGAATCTTTTTCATATTGATAATTTTATTTTTTGTAGTCCTGTTATTTATTTAGACGCAAATTTAATTGATAATGTTTGTTATATACTAGTTATTTTACTAACAAAATGTTTATTCATTAAGAATGCCCCTCTAATAGGGGCATTCTTATATATGTTCAATGTTTTGTTTTACTCTCCACCAACGCGACTTCCAGTTTTGATTTCACCTGAAGCTGGTTCACCATCATCTTCTACATCATTGTTGATGCGTAATTGATCTTGTCGACGTTGCTCACCAGATTTATCGATATAATCTGGTCTATTTAAATCATAGATAATTCTCATTTCAGGAATATCACCAATGATTCTAAATTCAGTACGACGATTATATTGACGACCAGTTGGGTTGTCTTCACCGTTGACAGTGTTTGGTTTAATTGGGTTTTTCTTACCTTCGCCACGAGCAATCATTCTGCCACGATCAATTCCTTTTGTAGCCATGTAGTTCATAACGGCTTGGGCTCTTTTTACAGACAATTCATTGTTGTATTCATCATCTCCTTTACCATCAGTATAAGATCGTATTTCAACACTTACAGATGGATTATCTTGCATGAATTTTACCAATGAATCTAAAGATCCGTAAGAATCTGGTTGAAAATCTCCTTTGTCAAAGTTGTAATATACATTTTGCACATGGAATTCAAAGTCATTTGTGATTTTGCGCATGTAAATTGTAACCGTTGTTGTATCATCAGGATCCATAACAGACTTCCCTGAAGTACTAACTGTAGTACGACCAGAAATGTAGTCAGTTTTATCTGCTGTTATTGTGTAATTATTTCCAAGTGGTGTATAAAATAAAAATCCACCTTCTTTTGAGTAAAAAGTATCTTTCATAGCTCGAGTATTTTCGTCAGCCATTTTGATAACAACTTGTGGAATAGGTTGATTTGTAACTTCATCTATTACTTGACCTTTCACATAGAAATTAGGTTCTTTAATGACTCTCCAAATATCATCACAACAAGTTGGATTTTTTTGATACAAGCTTCCTAAACGATTTGAAACAACATAAGCATTATCCTTTGCTCCAGGATCTTGTACATAATACAAATCATCAGCAGCTGAATTAATAGGGAAACCTAAATTAAGTAAATTCGAATAACGTGAAGGCCCGCCGTCGGCAGAGAAGATATCGAAACCTCCTAAATTAGCCCACCCATTAGAAGCAAAATACAACTTACCACGACGTGTATCATAATAAGGTGTTATATCATCACCCCAAGAATTTACTTTTTTACCACAGTTTTGTGGACGACGATAAGTTGCACGTGCAGAATCATATACAGAATACCAAATATCAAACCCACCAGCAGATTGTAATTTACGATTTGAAGCAAAGAATAATACTTCTTTTTTTCCTATCATTGCACAATAAGGATTTGTGTTAGAAGATTCTGGATCATTAATATATACATCCATTAATTTAGGAGCACTCCAAGATCCACGATCTTTACCAGTTTTTTTGTCATAACCAATTTCTGAAACCCAAATTTGGCATTTGATATTCATACTGTCTTCTTCTCTACATTTTGTAAAGTAGAATCTTGTACCTCCTGGGCTCCAAGAACCATTACCGATATGATATTTTGTATCATTAAACCTGCCATCTTCAAATTTAAGTGCAACTTCAAAGCTATCTTTGATTCGAGTACGATCAAATTCTTTTGGTGACCACATTAAACGAGATACATAATCTTTACGTTTATCTTTACCTACTTCGGCTACCTTAGAAATATTCATGGTTCCGAACAATAAAGCAGAATCGCCTAAAGGCATTGGTGATAATTCTGTATTAACAGTGTTGACATTAGGACCAGCATTTTTTACAAAAGCTCTTCCAGGATCGTTTAATGAATTAATTGCCATTTTACAACCGTCAATTTCTCGTTTGGCATACAATTTCATTTTTTTATTCTTGCCATGGTAGTTTTTGATATAATATTCAAAACGCTCTATAGCTGTGCTGTATTCACCATTTTGCTTACGCATTTTACCTTCTTTATAAGGCGCCTCTTGATATTTCTCAGGAGCTAAAGCAAATGCTTGCGCATAATACTCAGCAGCTGGTGGATAATCGCGGGTTTCAGCAAAACACTCAGCTAGCATGTACGTAACATAAGGGTTACGTGGCTGCTCTTTCTTCAACTGAAAGTAATACTCTTCCGCGGTATAAAAGCTACCAGCTTTGAATAAATTATCTGCCCATTTCATTTTCTTTTTAAAAGGGAGCTTGGCTGCTGGATCTTCTTTAGGACCCGCTTGCACATTGACTGTTCCTAAACTTAGGAAAACAGAAATCATCGATAAAAGCAATAGTTTTCTTCTCATTTCTCTGAAATGTATTATATAGCCGTAAATATAGATTTAAAAATTTAAAAAAGGAAACCTTGTGTTAATTTTTTTTAAAATCTTGCACAAGGAAATGCTATACGGCGAGCAAAATCAAGTGGATTAGCCTTCACATAGCGCAATGCGATTTCGAAACCACCATTACCACCTGAAGCAACTTTTAAGTCAGATATATTATAATCATATCCAAATCCTAATCGGAAACCTTTAAATTCTAAACCAGCTGTAATTAATGCAGCATCACCTGTTCTCATGTATCCTCCTACAAAAACCCCTGTTGCATCTGAAGCGATAACTGACTCTCCTACAATATACAAGAATTCAGAACCTGCAATCATTTCACTGGCAGAAGTTTGTGTTTGATACAAAAAAGCAGGGCGAACACTGAATCTGTCATTAGCATTCCAAATAGCCCCTATTTGAGAACTGATACGCATTCCTAAACCCACTTCATTGTTTTGTTTTTTCAACAAAGACTCATTTGGTTGATTTAGATTGTGACCAGCTACACCAATACTATAAGCAAATTTACCTTCTTTAAGGCTATGTTGCCAATTCATACCAACATTTGCTGTAAAATAATTAGTTTTAGGATTTAAATTCTCCCCTGTAGTACCCGGCTGAAAACCACCATTCTTAAATTCATCCCCCCAATACAGTCTTGATAAATCAATTGATTTTTGAGTGAATCCCCCTTGCAAACCTACAGAAAGTGATTTATCAGAGTAATCTCCAAAAAATTTATGATAAGCCAATGAAGCAAGTGCTGTCATGTTAGCTAAATTACCATCACCTGAACGATCATTATAAACACTTAATCCTCCACCAAGATAGTCAGCTACTGCAACATCTCGGAACAAAGGTGCATCAACGCCTCCACCAAATGTAACATATGGTGTAGTCACACTCGACCATTGATTTCTGTAAATACCAGTAGCACGATACATACCTGTATAACTACCTGTAAATGCAGGATTCAACATCATTGGCGCTCCGTTGAATTGCGTAAAATGCATATCTTGCGCTTGTGCTGACATGAAGGCTGATATGGCCAAAACAGCTGTTGCAAATTTTCGAGTTGCTTGTTTAATATTCATATTTTTAAGCATGATTTTATCTTATTAATGTTACATTTCCTTGTTTGTAAAAGCGCTTGCCTGTGGAGGTTTGAGCATCAATTACGTATACATAAACTCCAATTGGCTGTACAGTACCGTTGAATCGTCCGTCCCAACCTTTGTTGATGTCAGTTGTTTGAAATACCAACTGCCCCCATCGATTGAAAATCTTATAATAATTCAACGTAGCAAGGCCTCGTTTAATTATTTTTAACTCATCATTGATACTAGTTCCGCTGCCGGGACTAAATGCATTAGGCAAATCTAATAATGTTTCTTCAGAAATCCTAATGGTTATTGAATCATTTATTTTACATCCAAATTCTGTCATCCCCGAAACAAAGTATTGCGTGCTGACAGGAGGATTAGCTATTGGGTTTTTGATGGATTTATCGCTTAAATGGTAATCGGGAAACCATGTAAAGAAAGAACAGTTTCCGCCAGGTGACATTGTATAGGTTTCACCAGGATATAAAATTACATCTTCACCAGCGTCTAATACTCCAGCCGAAGCTACATTGATTCGAACAATATCAGTATCCGTACAGCCATATACACTTGTTGAATAAACAGTATATTCTATTGGTATATTCGGTACTGAAAAAGGATTATAGATTAACGTGTCATTTAAATACAAACCTGGTGTCCAATGATATGAAATACCTCCAGCTGCAATATAATCAACCCTATCTCCAGGGCAAATTGTAGTATCTTGAGGATTAACAACAGCAAAATCTGTTGGATAAACTGTTATAACTACGTTGTCTGTATCAGAACATCCCAATGGAGTACTAACAATCAACTCAATATTTTCAGTAATTGGACCATTGAATACAGGATTTTTAATGGTTCCATTATTCAAATTTGCATTCGATGCCCACGAGTAAGAATACTGAGTATA
>JBILCF010000170.1:0-5997 GCA_044353325.1 Chitinophagaceae bacterium
CAGTTCTTTTGAGGAAGAAGCCATTACTTTTAATTAGTTGTGTTTTTATTCGAAAGTCGATCTTCTAATAGCTTTTTCTTTTTATCTATATTGACTACATTTTTATAATCAAATGGACAATGTAAACAACCATTGCCACAGCAATAGCCTCTTTGTAGTAAATAGTCTGCTGTAAACACAAAGAGCCCATTTTCATTAACATAAAATGGTTCGTCGTCATCAAATAGCGGTTTCTTGCTCATTCTTTGTAGCTTTTGGAGGGACAACTATTGTGGTTTCTGGCAATTTGAAACTGATATATCGAATCGTTCTTTTGTCTAACAAATGCATACTTTCATAAAAAGTTTGAATATTGAGAGGGAACTCAGGAGTGCCAAGTTGATATACATCCCCAATGTTTTGAATAATTGGACATTGATGATGAGCAACCATTTCTTGCGTAAAATCATACAACTCTGCTGAGTCAGTCTTTAAATGTATAATTCCACCAGGAACTAAAATTTGTTGATACAAAGCAAGAAATTTGTGATGCGTCAATCTGTTTTTGGCTTTGCCATCGCGTAAAAATGGATCTGGAAAAGTAATCCATATTTCTGCTACACTGTGAGGTTTAAAATATTGAGTAATTTGCTCAATGCGTGTTCTCAGAAAAGCTACATTTTCAATACCCTCGGTCAATGCACGTTTGGCGCCAATATACATTCGATTTCCTTTGACGTCTACACCTATAAAATTAGTGTTAGGAAATGCTAATGCCATATTTACGCTGTATTCACCTTTGCCGCAGGCTAATTCTAAAATGATTGGATTTTCATTTTGAAATTGTTCTGTCCATCGGTCAGCCATATGTTCAGGAAATTCTAGTACGTTTTTAAACGTTTTTATTTCTGCAAATCGTTTTTGTTTTTTACCTCGCATGTTGCAAATTTAATAGGAAAGCATGGTCTGCTTATTATTTTTTTAGAAAAGATATACACGCAATACCCCTATGGTATTTAACGAGTGACTGTGAGTAAAAACATTAATAAAGTTTATTCATTTTTTGTTTTATAATTTTAAATCAAATTTCAATTGAATAAAAAGGGGAAATACTTTTTTGCAAACCAATTCCATTTTAAAAACAATTCATGTAAATTTGCACTTCATAATTTTATAAAAATGACAGAAACAGTAGAATCAATCATCAAATCGAGTGCTGATAATATGAGCAAAGCTTACGCCCACTTAGAAGCGGAAGTGTTAAAAATACGTGCAGGCAAAGCTTCGCCCAATATGCTTGATGGTTTAACTGTTGAATATTATGGTTCGCCAACTCCAATAGCTCAGGTTGCTAATATTTCTGCTGTAGATGCTCGTACACTTACCATTCAACCCTGGGAAAAGAACATGTTAGCACCTATAGAGCGTTCAATAATGGCGGGTAACATAGGTGTAACACCTCAAAATGATGGTGTAATTATCAAATTATTTTTGCCACCACTAACTGAGGAGCGACGTAAAGAGTTCGTGAAAAAAGTAATGGGAGAAGGTGAGCAAGCCAAAGTAGCTGTGCGCAATATTCGTAGAGATGGCATGGAGGCTGTGAAAAAACTACAAAAAGAAGGATTGAGCGAAGATGCTGTCAAAGAAGCCGAAGTTAGAATCCAAGTATTGACCGATAAGAAAATAGTGGAAATAGACCAACACTGTGCTTTAAAAGAGAAAGAACTTTTAACAGTATAATGTTAGAAGCCATTCAAGCATATCTCAAGGATAACTGGCTTTTGGCTGTTTCAATGCCTTTTACATTTTATTGATTGGGCTGGAAGTCATACTGAGCAATTATCAAAAAAGAAGTTATTATCCATTTGAAGAAACATTAATAAATCTGTGGTTGAATATAGTCAATACAATGTTGGGTTTGAGTATCTAAGGTTTTATTTTGGTATTTTTAGTTTGGGTTTTGCAGTTTAGTTTTTTCGATTTACAATACAATTCATTTTACTGGATTGCGCTATTTTTGGGCGTCGATTTGTGTTTTTATATCGAACATCGAAGCGAGCATTTTTCAAGAATCTTATGGGCTGTACTTGTTACACATCATTCATCGCAAGAGTTTAATTTAACGACTGGTTTTCGATCCTCAGTATTTAGGCCGTTTGTATCATTTTGGTTTTTTATTCCATTGGTTTTGCTAAGTTTTAAGCCATTGGATATCATGTTGGTTGGTGCTATTTATCAGATTTACGGTATAATGGTTCATACTCGTTATATCAAAAAAAATGCCTCATTGGTTTGAACTCGTATTTGTAAGTTCTTCACATCACCTTGTTCATCATGCAAGCAATATTGCTTATTTAGACAAAAACATGGGTATGGTGTTTATAGTTTGGGATAGATTGTTTGGAACATATCAAGAGGAATTAGACTTTGAACCTGTGGTTTTTGGCTTAACCAAAAATCCAGAAAATCTACATCATCCCATTGGCATTATTATATATGAATGGATTGCTTTGTTAAAAGATATTTCTCAAAAAAGCATCGGGTTTAAAAATAGGTTGAAATATATCCTTTATCCATCGGGTTGGCGTCATGATGTTCGAAGTCAAACGTCTAAGCAGATGAGAATGAACAAATAGAACACTAGTCTTAATAATTTTTCGTTAGATTAACAAAATTATGTGCATGAACAAGTGGATGTAGTTCTATCTTTGAAAATCTAAACAAAACGTAATAAAACATGAAAAAAGTCCTAACAACAATCTCAGCACTTATGCTGGTTGTGGCATTACACTCTTGTAATGAAGCCAAAATGGATCCTGCTGCTGTACAAGCTAAAGTTGATTCATTAGCATCTAGTAAAATTGAAGAAGCCAATGCAAATGCTATTCAAGAATGCGAAACTCGCATGGCTACAGAAGTAAAAGCAATGACTGATTCTCTAGTCAATGCAGCACAAATGGCTAATGCTGCTCAATAATCTTAATCTATTAAAAATACATAAAATGAAAAAAATACAATATATTATAGCTACTGCGGTTGCATTAATGATGTTTGCAGCATGCAATACAGAAGTAAAAGGTCCTTCTCAAGCCGAAATCGATGCACAAGTAGATGCTAAAGTAAAATCAGCAACTGAGCAATTAAAAGCGGAATGTGATAGTCGCATCATGACTGCTGCTCAATTGAAAAAAGATAGCATTTTGGTAAAATTAGGTCAACAAAAACCTGCACCAGCAGCAGCTCCTGCAAAAACAACTCCACCAAAACAAACTCCTCCTAAACAGACTCCGCCAAAAGTAGAGCCTCCCAAAAATGATCCTCCAAAAGGCGGATTAAAAGGTTTGTCAGACCAATCTAAAAAAGAGAATGGTGGTGGTAAAGGTTTGAAAGGACTTAGTGATCAAAATCAACAAAAATCTTCTGAAGAAGGTAAAAAAGGTGGTTTGAAAGGTCTAAAAGACAACAAATAATTAATAAATTTAATGATAAAAAAAGTCCCGAATAAAATATTCGGGACTTTTTTTGTAAGATGTTTTAATTACTTAATAACTTGTAAGAAAAAGAATCAACTCCGTTTAAAAGTGTAATTTAAAGTAATATAATAAAACTTAATTAAGACATGATTTTAGCCGATTTGTAAATCCAATAAATTGGAATATTTGTAAACTGATTAATATTCAAATATTTTATACTTGTCTCATTTAATCAAAATGAATTGTAAAAGCTCGAATATATATAGATGATTCAATTTATTTCGTATTAAAAACAGACATATTCATATTGTAATGAAATTTTAATCTAATTGTTTTTATAACCTTAATAAATCAATAGCTAATATGTTTTTGGGTATTCAATAAGTGAAATAATTGTATAATAAAAAAAACGACCTATTGGTCGTTTTTTTTATTATAACTACTTTAAATATTATTGTTTGTTACCACTTAAGTTGGTAATTAAAGTACCACCTGCATCATTTTGGTTGATTGAAATTGTTAATGTAGTACCATTGTATGTACCGCTACCTGTTGTTGTTACACCTGAAACAGTTGTTTGGTCAATAGTAAATGTGTTAGCACCGGTCATAGTACATGTTAATGACAAAGCAGCTAAAGGAACGCTGAAGATAAATTTAGTCGCACTAGAAGAAGATGTTGATACAGTTGTGTTAATGTTAGTGTAAGTATCACCATCACTATCAGTACCGCTTAAAAGAAATGAACCGAAAATTTTTGTTCTAGATTCAGTATCACAATTTGTGCCTTCAAATCCAGCAACACAGCTACAAGTCCCATCAGTACAAGTCCCACCGTTGTTACAAACTACATCTTTACAAGCATCTGGATTACAAGATGTAAATACCGAAGTTGCGAATGTTCCTACTGTTAAAAATCCAGCTAGTAAAATTGATTTTAAATTTTTCATGTTTTTATTTATTTGTTTTAGATTATGAATGTAAACTTATTGTATTATTTGCGTCAAACAACGAATTGTATCTCCTTTGACATTTATTTTACAGAGTTATTAATCATCTAGTTTTAATACAGCTAAAAATGCTTCTTGTGGAACTTCTACATTGCCAATTTGGCGCATACGTTTCTTGCCTTCTTTTTGTTTTTCTAGTAATTTACGCTTACGACTGATATCGCCTCCGTAACATTTTGCAGTTACATCTTTACGCATAGCACTTATAGTTTCTCTTGCTACCACTTTTGCGCCAATAGCAGCTTGAATTGCAATTTGAAATTGCTGACGAGGAAGTAATTCGCGAAGTTTTTCACATAATTTTCGACCAAATTCGTGGGATCGTCCTCTGTGTATCAATGCACTTAATGCATCCACTTTGTCTCCGTTTAATAGTATGTCCATTTTGACAATATCGCTTTCACGCATATCAATAGGGTGGTAGTCAAATGAAGCATATCCTCGAGTTTGACTTTTTAATTTATCATAAAAATCAAAAACTATTTCAGTTAATGGGATTTCAAAAGTTAATTCAACACGGGTTGGTGTTAAATATCCTTGGTTAATTAGCATTCCTCTTTTGCCAATACAAAGGGTCATGATATTGCCTATATAATCAGGTTTTGTTATGATTTGAGCACGTATAAATGGTTCTTTAATGCTTTCCAAACGACTTGGATCGGGCATTTCAGTAGGGTTATTTACGATGATGAGTTCGCCTTTGGTCGTCAATGCTTCAAAACTAACATTCGGTACAGTTGTGATGACTGTTTGATTAAATTCTCTTTCAAGGCGTTCTTGAATAATCTCCATATGCAATAATCCCAAGAATCCACATCGAAATCCAAATCCTAAAGCCTGTGATGTTTCAAGTTCAAATGTTAATGATGCATCATTGAGTTGAAGTTTTTCCATACAACCTCTCAATTCTTCAAACTGATCGGTTTCGACTGGATAAATACCTGCAAAGACCATAGGTTTTACATCTTCAAATCCTTTAATAGATTCTTTACATGGGTTAACTGTCGTAGTGATAGTATCACCCACTTTTACTTCTTTTGCTACTTTTATTCCAGTTATGATATATCCTACGTCACCAGTACGAACTTCTTTCTTGGCTTCCATGCCAAGTTTTAAAATGCCTACTTCATCTGCTTCGTATTCAAGTCCTGTGTTTGAAAATTTGATTTTATCGCCCTTTTTAATAACGCCGCTAAATACTCTGTAATAAACAATGATACCTCTAAAACTATTGAAAACACTATCGAAAATTAATGCTTGTAATGGTGCATCAGGGTCGCCTTTTGGTGCTGGTATACGTTCTATAATTGCAGTTAGAATTTCTTCTATGCCAATGCCACTTTTGCCACTTGCCAATAAAATATCTTCATCTTTGCAGCCTATTAGTTCAATGATTTGGTCTTTTACTTCAGGAATCATAGCGCCCTCCATATCAATTTTGTTGATAACAGGAATGATTTCTAAATTATTTTCTATTGCAAGATAAAGATTCGAAATTGTTTGCGCTTGTATACCTTGTGAAGCATCTACCAA
>JBILCF010000047.1:0-16722 GCA_044353325.1 Chitinophagaceae bacterium
TTTCCGCAAAGCTAATACCAATAAGAGTTTCATAGAATTTTACCAACTATTTTGTCCATTAACCCGGATTATAACATAATACCCAATCCTATTTCAGCATATTGAGCATTAACTAATTCTGTAAATAGCTGTGTAATCAAAAAAGCATCTTTCAATCTGTTGTTGTCATTGTGGTAGAAATGGTAATTCATTCCCAGTTTTTGATAGGTTTTTCTTCCGCCAGTTGGTCTATTTAAATAAACGCCATATTGCAATGGAAGACCGATTTTTCCAAACACAAATTCATGTGCACCAAACACAGAATAGCGAATGGCGTTTTGTCGCTCAGTTCCGATAAACTTGTAGTTGTTTTTGAAATTAGCATACAATTCGGCACTATATGTAGCATCAAGTCCTATCATAGCTCTGTTTTTATTTCTGTAAAGCTTAGACCCAGCTAGTGTAACATGATAATACGGGTAAAGTGGACCGTCTGGTGTTTTGGCTTCTGCAAATGCTAGACAATATTTTAAAACCAAATTCAAAGGATTTTTTTGAATTTTTAAGGCTTGTTTTTTTAAGTCGTTGGCATTGCCATATGGATGGTATCGTAGCCCCAAAAAACCACCAACCGTGTTGATCCCGTAGTTAGGTTGACGCGCAGCAGCGTTTGAAATATGAAAAAAATGTATGCCAGCTTGCATCGTCCATCGTTTGTTTAAATTTATTCGATAGCCTGATTGAATCATCGTAAAATTATTGAGCTTGCTACCAATGATGTTATTCATAGTATCTTCGGCTGGCGTTCGCTTCCACGATTTGTTAGTAAATCCAATACCGCCACCAATTTTAAAATACCATTGGCTTTGTTTGGAGCTTAAAAGTTTAAATTGAATTGAAGGATATATGCCTATAGCACGGCCAAGTTTTGAATCGCCATAGTCTGTCGCTGCAATGTTGATACCTACTTCCGGAAACCCATATCGCTGTTGCCATGCTCGATTGCCTGTTGTTTGCTTGCAATACGAATATTCAATTGCATGAGAATAAGCCGGGGCTTTTATGTTGATTTTTTGAGTGTGTACGACAACTTTTCCGCCCAAATAGTTTAACCCATACGATACACTTCTAGGGATATTGTCTTGTGCCCAAAGTGATATAGGAATAAATAAGAAAAGGAATAACAGCCGCATTGTGTAAAATTAACGACTTCAATTCAATTTTTTTAAATATTGGAAATATCTTTACCGACATGAGAATAAGACTGTTGTTATTAATCCTTTTCAGTACAGCACTAAATAGTTTTGCCCAATACACAATGCCTAAGCGTGAATTTAGAGCTGCATGGGTTGCAACTGTTGGTAATATCGATTGGCCAAGTCAACGTGCGTTGAGTTCAGATATACAACAACAAGAATTTATTACATTGCTTGACCAAATGAAAGCGAATGGATTAAATGCAGTCATTGTTCAAATTAGGCCTGCTGCTGATGCTTTGTACGCTTCGCCATACGAAAATTGGAGTCGATACTTGAGTGGAAAACAAGGTCAGCCACCAATGCCTTATTACGATCCCTTGACGTTTATGGTAGATGAGTGTCACAAACGTTGTATGGAGTTTCATGCTTGGTTTAATCCTTATCGTGCTTTGGTTGAAGCCAATAAAAATTTGCACACTGCCGATCATGCAACCTACAAACATCCAGAATGGTTTCTAAAATACGGCGACAAAGTATATTTCGACCCGGGTTTGCCGGAGGTACGTGAATATTTTACAAAAATCGTTTTAGACGTTGTAAAACGGTATGATATAGATGCTGTACATTTCGACGATTATTTTTATCCTTATCGAATTGCCAAAGTTGAATTTCCCGATTATAAATCTTACGCACGTTATGGGACTAATTTTCCCAACAAAGATGATTGGAGACGCAACAATGTCAATGTTCTCATTGAAACATTAAGTAAGAAAATCAAACAAGAAAAGTCTTGGGTGAAGTTCGGGATTAGCCCATTTGGAGTTTGGCGCAATGCGTCCAAAGATCCTGAAGGTAGCATGACCAATGGCGGACAAACCAATTATGACGACCTTTTTGCAGATGTACTTTTATGGATGAAAAAAGGCTGGATAGATTATATTTTACCACAATTGTATTGGGAGCGTGGGCATAGAGCAGCAGACTACAATACATTAATCAAATGGTGGAGCGAACATGCCTATGGTCGCAATTTGTACATCGGCCATGGCTTGTATCAAGTAGGTGTTTCTACCAAAGCTTGTTGGCGTAGTTTTGATGAAATTCAGTCTCAAGTAGATTTAACCAGAACTACAAGTGAAGTTGATGGTAGCGCATTTTATAGTGCAAATTCGTTTTTGAAAAACAAGTGCAATATCAATCATTATATGGCACACGAGTTATATCCAAGCCTAGCTTTGTTGCCCACCATGAAATGGATAGATTCAATTCCTCCAAGCGCACCTAAAGTCAAATTGTCAATTAAAAATGATGGTCAGAAATTACTCCAATGGATGGTAGATAATCCAACAGATGAAGCCTTGCAGTTTGCCATTTATCGTTTTAAGCCTGAAGAACCAAAAATTTTATCTCCTAACAATTTGGTGGAGATTGTGCGTGGTAATAGTTATTTAGACAAAAAATCTATTGGAGGAAAATTTACTTATATTGTTACTGCACTTGATCGTATGCACAATGAAAGTAAGTTGAGTAATTTGGTTGACTAGTTTTTTAATGGGTAACATTAAGTTTTTAATGAAGAATTTTTGGGCGGCGCACCCGCTATCCGTTCCAATCCCTGACCAAAGCGTCAGGGGATTTCCACTGCTATCGGTGCCGCAATGCAAAATTCATTTGCTATCAATGTGTCTCATAAATTTTAATTCTAATATTTTTAATGAAATAATTTATAACCATGTTGCAATTCAATTTTAATCCATTTCCCACGCTTGAAACAGATCGATTGATACTTCGTAGGTTAGTCAAAGCAGATGCCCCTATATTGTTTCGACTTAGAAATGACAATAATGTCATGCAATATATCGACAGACCACGACAAAAAGATATTGAAGAAACAGAACTATTTATTGATATGATTGATGGTTTGATTGATCAAAACTCAGATATCAATTGGGCTATTGCAATGAAAGACAATGTTGATGAAATCATAGGGACTATTGGATTTTATCGCAACCAAATGGCTAATTATCGCGGCGAAGTAGGGTATATGTTGGATTCTGCTTTTTGGCGTCGAGGTATCATGCATGAAGCCTTGCAAAGAGTATTAGCGTATGGCTTTGAATATTCTGCTGGCAAAGGCATTGGTTTTCATTCTATCGAAGCGTGTATTCATCCCGAAAACGATGCTTCCCGTTTATTATTGCTTAAAAATAATTTTGTTCAAGAAGGTTATTTTAAAGAAAATTACTTTTTTGAAGGCCAATTTAAAGATACGGAGGTGTATTCTCGCTTAAACCCTAACATTTCGCCGTTTTAAGTCATTTTTTAGCTCAAAAAAGGGCTTAAATTGTGAATAACTTATTCATTTTGACCCGTTTTAAGGTATCCTAAAAAAGAAAAAAATGCGTACATTTGACCCTCATTTTTATCCATGGACAACGAAACATTAGACAACGAACAAAATCCCGAAAAACAGACTGACAGAATCATTCAAGTCAACATTGAAGAGCAAATGAAATCCTGCTACATCGACTATTCTATGTCGGTAATTGTAGGCAGAGCTTTGCCAGACGTACGAGATGGTTTGAAACCCGTACACCGACGTGTGCTTTTTGGGATGAATGAACTCGGAAATACGTTCAATAAACCTTACAAAAAATCTGCCCGTATTGTAGGGGAGGTTTTGGGTAAATATCATCCGCATGGTGATAGTTCTGTATACGATACAATGGTACGTATGGCACAGCCCTGGAGCTTGCGTTACATGCTCATCGATGGTCAAGGTAACTTTGGCTCTGTAGATGGTGATAGTCCGGCTGCTATGCGTTACACTGAGGTGCGTTTGCAAAAAATTGCAGAAGCCATGCTCGAAGATTTAGACAAAGACACTGTCGATTTTCAAAACAACTTTGATGATACCTTGCTTGAACCTACGGTAATGCCAACGCGTATCCCGCAGTTGATTGTCAATGGTGCATCGGGTATTGCAGTAGGTATGGCTACCAATATGGTTCCTCATAATTTGAGTGAAACTATAGATGCAATCAATGCCTATATCGATGATAGAGACATTACGATTGAAGGGATCATGAAGCATATCAAAGCTCCTGATTTTCCTACAGGAGGTACTATTTATGGTATGGAAGGTGTCCGTCAGGGCTTTGAAACTGGCCGTGGACGTGTTGTAGTTCGTGGTAAAGTCAATATTGAAACAGGTAAAAATGGCAAGGAAAGCATTATCATTTATGAATTGCCTTACCAAGTCAACAAAGCCGTTTTACATCAAAAAATCGCTCATTTAGTCAATGATAAAGTTATAGAAGGTGTTAGTGATGTACGAGACGAAAGTGATCGTGATGGAATGCGTTTGGTCGTCGATTTGAAAAAAGATGCAATTGCACAAGTGATTGTCAATCAGTTGTTCAAATATACAGAATTACAAACTTCATTTGGTATCAACAATGTCGCCTTAGTTGGCGGTCGTCCTCGAATTCTAAACATGAAAGATTTAATTGTAGAATTCGTTAAATTTAGACATGAAGTTGTCGTTCGTAGAGCTATTTTTGAATTGAAAAAAGCTGAAGAACGTGCGCATATTTTACAAGGATATTTAATCGCTTTAGACAATTTAGATGCTGTCATTAAATTGATTCGTGATTCGCGAACTCCAGATGAAGCAAAAGAAGGATTGATAGCCAATTTCGAACTGAGTGAAATACAAGCAAAAGCAATATTAGAGCTTCGTTTGCAACGTTTAACAGGTATGGAGCGCGAAAAAATTCATGAAGAATTTGACGCGATCATGAAAGTCATTGCACATTTAAAAGAGTTGTTGAGCAACGAAGAAATGCGCTTCAATTTGATTAAAGAAGAAATGCATGAAGTGAAACGCAAGTTTGGCGATGAGCGCAAAACCGATATTGAATATTTGGCTTCTGAAATCAGTATAGAAGATTTAATTGAAGATGAAGATGTTGTAATTACCATATCACATCTAGGATACATCAAACGTACTTCGGCAACTGAATATCGTTCGCAAAAACGTGGTGGAAGAGGCGCTATGGGCGGTAAAACACGCGAAGAAGATTATATAGAACAACTATTTGTAGCTTCTACACATGCTACATTATTGATCTTTACAGATAAAGGACGTTGTTATTGGTTGAAAGTATATGAAATACCTGAAGGTGAGAAAAATAGTAAAGGGCGAGCCATTCAAAATTTACTACAATTGCCAGGTGATGAAAAAATTAAAACCATCATTAATGTCAAAAATATTTCTGACGAAACTTATGTAGATTCTCATTATATAGTGCTATGTACTAAACAAGGTGTCATTAAAAAGACAAAATTAAAAGACTTTTCTAGGCCACGTCAAAATGGTGTAAATGCCATCACAATCAACGAAGGGGATACTTTATTAGAAGCTGCTTTAACCGACGGAAATAGTTACATCATGATGGCTGTCAAATCGGGTAGGGCTATACGTTTCCCAGAGGAAAAAGTAAGACCAACAGGCCGAGGTGCTATAGGTGTATATGGAATTGAAGTCGATGACGAAACAGACGAAGTTGTAGGTATGCTTTGTGTCAACAAAGAAGATAGAACCAAAACAATTTTAGTTGTCAGCGAAAAAGGAATTGGAAAACGTACTCCGTTGGTCGAATTAAATCCAGAAACGAACGAATGGGAAGATGTCTATCGTGTAACTAATAGAGGAGGTAAAGGTGTTAAAACTCTCAATGTGACCGAAAAGACAGGTCGTTTGGTTGGGTTTATAGCCGTCGATGAAAGTGATGATTTATTTATTACTTGTGTTTCGGGAGTTACCATCCGTACAAGCATAAAAAGCATTCGCGAAGCAGGGCGTGCTACGCAAGGCGTTAAATTAATTAACCTTGACGAAGGCGATCAAATAGCGGCTATAGCTCGTATTGCGGACCAAGATGATGAAGAAACTACAGATGAAACTGAGCAAACTGCCGAGGAAGGAACTGAAGGTGATACAACCCAAGGCCCAATTGCAGAAAATCCAACAGATGATAAAACTGATACAGATAATAATTCAATAACAGAACCTGACACTGAAAACCCTTAATTTTGAACTTAAACAAGCATTGATAATCAAATTTTACAAGATAAAATCAGTTTGAACTATTTGGTAATCCATTAGCTTATTACAAACAATAAAAACAAAGAAATGAAAAAAGTAATTCTTCTGGCTTCACTTGCATTTTTTGCAGTTTCAGCCTTTGCCCAAAAAGCAAACATCCAAAGTGCGATTAATTATCTGAAAGATAAAGATGTTGCAAATGCAAAAAAAATGATTGACGAAGCAACAAAAAGCGAATCCACAATCAATAATGCTAAAGCGTGGTTTTTGAAAGGCTTAATATATCAAGCTATCGGAACACCAACAAGCGAACAAATGCCTTTTATTACTTTTATGATTTCTTCAACGAATGGCGAACAGGCATACCCAATCATGTTAGATGCAGCAAACCAATTTGCATCTTCTACTCCTGATGCTATAGACCAATCATTTGAAGCATACAAAAAATCAATCGAACTCAATTCGAAATATGCAAAAGAGGAATATTTAATGTTACTTCCTGCTATGATTTATACATTGTATAATAATGGAGTATCCAAAATGAATGATAGTAAGTTTACTGAAGCATATTCTTCTTTTGGTAAGATCGATGGTATCAAACAACTGGATAATGGTAAATTGTTTGCAGGTTTAGGGCAACTTGATACGTTGTTTGCAATATCGCGTCAAAATCAAGCAAGTTGTATGTATCAAGCCAATAAAGATAATGAAGCTTTGGTAATCATAGAAGAATGTTTAAAAAACCCGATAACCCAAAGTGCTGATATCTATTTAATGGCTACAGATATTTATGACCGTCAAAAAAATGATGCAAAATGGACTGAAACCATGAAAGCTGCTAAAGCAAAATATCCTAAAGAAAAGCGTATCATCAACAATGAATTGATATATTATAGCAAGAATAATAAAATGGAAACTTATATCAATAGCTTGAAAGAAGCAATAGCCTTAGAACCTAATAAAGCCGATTTCTATATATTTCTTGGAGAAACATACTATACAATGGCAAATCCAGTGGATAAAGCAACAAACAAGCCCACGGCCAAACCAGCAAATTCAAAGGAATTGGAACAAAGTGCCGTAGAGAATTATACTAAAGCATCTGAGTTGGATCCTAAAAATACATATCCTCAATTTAATTTGGGACTGGTATATTATAATGCAGCAAAAGAAATTACAGATGTCATGAATAAAGCAGACGACAAGAAATTTGCTGAAATGAAACCAGGACGTGATGCATTGATAGAAAAGGCATTACCATATTTTGAAAAAACAAAATCATTAATAGAAGCAGAAGGTGTAAAAGATGAAAATAAGGATATGTATAAAAATACGATTTCTGGTTTAATGCAAAGTTACCAAGTAACCGGAAATGCTTCTAAAGAAGCAGAGATGCAAAAGATATTAGGCGGTATTAAATAAAGAAAATTAATATATAACACAAAAAACCTCCAATTTGGAGGTTTTTTAGTAAATAATTTATAAAAATGTTGATATTTTACCCAAAAAATACATCATTAATTAAAAAAAAGTTCTACCTTTGCACCTCTTAAAATAAATATGGGTAAACAACCACTGATCAAACAAGACGGAGTCATTACAGAAGCGCTAAGTAATGCTATGTTCAGAGTACGTCTGGAAAACGGTCACGAAGTGATAGCTACCATATCTGGAAAAATGAGAATGCACTACATTCGTATTCTTCCAGGTGATAAAGTAGGTATAGAGATGAGTCCATACGATTTGACAAGAGGAAGAATAATTTTACGCTATAAATAAATATAAACATGAAAGTAAGAGCAGCCATAAAAAAACGTAGTGCAGATTGTAAAATCGTACGCAGAAAAGGCAAATTGTATATTATCAACAAGAAAAATCCTCGTTACAAACAACGTCAGGGTTAATCTCAATTCACATTAACTATTTTAAAATAAATCATAAATAAGAATGGCTCGTATATCCGGTATCGATTTACCAAAAAACAAAAGAGGCGAAATAGGACTTACCTACATCTATGGTATTGGTCGATCTACAGCACAAGGGATCCTTGCAAAAGCAGGTATCGATGTGAACAAGAAAGTGAAAGATTGGAATGATGACGAACAAACAACAATTCGTAATATCATTACCGCTGAATTCAAAGTAGAAGGTCAACTTCGTTCTGAAGTTCAAATGAGTATCAAACGTTTATTGGATATCGCTTGCTACCGTGGTTTGCGTCATCGTAAAGGCTTGCCGCTTCGTGGTCAACGTACTCGTACGAATTCTCGTACTCGTAAAGGACGTCGTAAGACAGTTGCAGGTAAGAAAAAAGCACCTAAAAAATAATCAATATTGGGAGATGTTTCATCTCCTTTTACTCAATATCAATCACAACGTAAAGAATTTAAAAATAAAATGGCAAAAGGAACGCAACAACAAAGCGCGAAAGCTGCAGCTAAAAAAAGAATCGTAAAAGTCGATGCCCATGGCGATGTACATGTGACAGCAAGCTTTAACAATATCATTGTAGTTTATACCAACAAGCAAGGACAAGTTATTTCATGGAGTAGCGCCGGTAAAATGGGCTTCCGTGGTAGTAAGAAAAACACACCTTATGCTGCACAATTAGCATCACAAGATGCTGGTAAAGTGGCATTTGAAGCTGGTATGAAAAAAGCAGATGTATACGTAAAAGGACCTGGTTCTGGACGTGAAAGTGCTATTCGCGCTGTGTCTGGTTCAGGAATTGAAGTTACTTCAATTTTTGATGTGACTCCTTTACCACACAATGGTTGTCGTCCACCTAAAAAGAGAAGAGTTTAATCACTTATTTATAAACTAATTTTTATCACCCGACTAAAATCTAACTTCGGATTTTATATGAGTTTAGCCGGTAAAAATTAAAATCCAAAAAAAAATGGCAAGATACACAGGACCAAAAACAAAAATTTGTAGGATTTTCGGCGAACCAATCTTAGGTAACGGAAAATATCTAACAAAAAACAGCAACCCTCCGGGTCAGCACGGTGCAAACCGTAAGCGTAAACAATTGGGTGAATATGCACTCCAATTGCGCGAAAAACAAAAAGCAAAATACACTTATGGTGTATTAGAGCGTCGTTTCCGTAACACATTTGAAGAAGCTACTCGTTTGAAAGGCGTAACAGGTGAAAACTTGATTCGTTTGCTTGAAGCACGTTTAGACAACACAGTTTACCGTCTTGGTTTAGCTGCTTCTCGTCCAGCTGCTCGTCAGTTGGTTTCGCACAAACATATCACTGTAAATGGTGAAGTTTGTAATATCCCTTCAGCATTGTTGAAACCAGGTGATGTAGTTGGCGTAAAAATAAAAACAGCTGCTAATGGTGCTTTGACTGGTAATTTCCGTGGAAAAGATCCGAAAATCAACTGGTTAGAGTGGAACGAAAAAGAGATGAAAGGTACTTACATCGCTCATCCTGAACGTGAAAATGTTCCTGAGAATATCAAAGAACAATTGATCGTAGAGTTGTACTCTAAATAATAGTCTGTAATCAGGCAAACAAACAATTTTTTAATCAACAAAAAAACAATAGCTGAATGGCAATTTTAAATTTCCAAAAACCAGACAAAATCGTTCTTCAAAAAGCAAATGACTTTGAAGGTGTTTTTGAATTTCGTCCCTTAGAACCAGGTTTTGGTGTAACAGTGGGGAATTCTCTTCGTCGTGTGTTATTAAGTTCGTTGGAAGGATACGCTATTAGCGGCATCAGAATTGAAGGTGTAGATCATGAGTTTTCGACGATCAAAGGTGTAACAGAAGATGTAACCGAAGTAATCTTAAACTTAAAGCAAGTACGTTTCAAGAAAAAAGTAGATACAGAGATTGCAAACGAAAAAGTTGAAGTTATTATTAAAGGTAAAGAGCAGTTTACTGCTGGTATGATCGGAGAGGTTACTAACAGCTTCGAGATTACAAATCCTGATTTAGTGATTTGCAACATGAATAGTAGCAATACCCTAAAAATAGAATTAAGCATTATCAAAGGTCGTGGATATATCCCTGCAGACGAAAACAAAAACCGTGAGTTATCTCTAGGTTGGATCGCTACAGATAGTATTTTTACACCAATCAAAAATGTAAAGTACACAATCGAAAATACACGTGTGGAACAACGCACTGACTTCGAAAAATTAATTCTTGAAGTGAGTACAGATGGTACTATTCATCCTGAAGATGCTGTAAAGCAAGCTTCTCGCATCATGATCCAACATTTAATGTTGATTACAGATGAGAATATCACATTTGATACCGGTATTTCTGAAAAACACGATGTCGTAGACGAGCAAACATTGAAATTGCGTCAAGTTTTGAAAACACCTTTGGAAGATTTAGATCTTTCTGTACGTGCATTCAATTGCTTGAAAGCTGCTAAAATCAATAGCTTGAGCGAACTTGTACAATACGAACAAGATGAATTGATGAAATTCAGAAACTTTGGTCAAAAGTCATTATCTGAAATCGAGCAAGTATTGATCGAAAGAGGATTAGGATTTGGTATGGACCTTTCAAAAATTAATTTAGAAGACCTTTAAAAAACAGCGGTTAATCCGTAAAAAATATTATCATGAGACACGGTGCAAAAATAAATCACTTAGGTCGTAAGACCCCTCACAGAAAAGCCTTGTTGCGCAATTTGGCTTGTCAACTTATTCAATATAAGCGCATTGTAACTACATTGGCTAAAGCAAAGGCTTTGCGTGTATTTGCAGAACCACTTTTGACTAAATCAAAAGAAGATACAACACATCAACGTCGTGTATTGTTTAGCTACTTACAAGACAAAGAAGCAATCAAAGAATTGTTTGCAACGGTTAGTCCTAAAATAGCTGCTCGTCCAGGTGGATACTGCCGTATCATTAAGTTGGATCGCCGTATTGGTGATGCTGCTGATATGGCAATGATCGAACTGGTAGACTTCAACGAAATTTACAATGTGAAAACAGTCGTAGGTGAAGAGAAGAAGAAAACTCGTCGTGGACGTGCAAAAAAAGTTGCTGAAACTACTGCACCTGCAGCAGAAACAGCTCCTGAAGTTGCTCCAGAAGCTCCAACAACTGAAGCTACTGAAGAAACTACACCGACAGCAGAATAATTTTCTAAAAATGAATAATTGTGAAAGCCAGACAAAGTCTGGCTTTTTTGTTTTGTATTAAATTTCGTTTATTGTATTAAATTAGTACTTATTATAATATTCAACTAATTTAGGCATTTATATTTTGTAATCATCCTTACCATGGACATAACAATCAATACCCCTGCTATTTTATTTCCAGCGATTAGTCTTGTTTTATTGGCTTATACCAATCGCTTTTTAGGTTTGGCTAGTGTAGCACGAAAATTACATGAGCAATACAATCATAAAATTGAAAATAAAAAACTACACAATCAAATCAAAAGTTTGAAGTATCGTATAGTGTTGGTTAGGCGAATGCAGTTTATGGGTGTTATAAGTTTTTTGTTGTGTATTGTAGCCACCTTTTTTATATATATCGATCAAATGCTAGTGGCAAATCTTGTATTCGGTAGTTCATTGGTGAGTTTTTCCATAAGCTTAATTTTTTCATTGATTGAAATCTCGTTGAGTACAAAAGCGTTAGAAATTGAGCTCAGCGATATGGAAGGATTGGATGAACTAAGTCTTGTAGATTATATCAAAAAGAAAATAGAAGAATAGATTTTTTTGAATTCAACATAGAATTCTTTGATTAGAAAGTTACTTAACATTGTTTGTTTTCCTCTTTTATAAATTTAAGTTTATAATTATTTTATTCATTTAAAGGAAAGGTCTAAATTTTAATCAAGCGAATCTAAATATTGTTGTGACTTTCGCAAATGTTCTTGTTGTTTTTCTGTCGACATTTTATCAAAACTTTTGACAAGCATACCTAGTCGAGGATTTTGCAAGAAGAATGTTCTGTGTGTATGCATAAAACGCCAGAATAATCCATCCCAGGTCGATTGCCAATTCCCTTTTTTGTAATCACTCATTTTCATGATGTAATTACTTCCACTGATATAAGGTTTGGTAGACATAAGTCCACCATCGGCAAACTGACTCATGCCATAAACATTGGGGACCATAACCCAGTCATAGGAATCTATAAAGAGTTCCATAAACCATCGATACACTTCATTGGGATCAAACTCACAGAGCAACATGAAATTACCTAATACCATTAATCGTTCTATATGATGGCAGTAACCTGTATGTAATACCTTTTGGATTGTAGTGTCTATTGGTTCAATGCCTGTTGTGCCATTCCAAAAGGATGCAGGTATTTTTCGTGTAAATTTCCAATAGTTTTTAGTTCGTTCTTCATTACCCTTTAGTTCATATACAGCGCGTATAAATTCTCGCCAACCTAATATTTGACGAACAAAACCTTCGACTGAATTTAAAGGAATCGTATGCTGTTGAGCATATTGTATTGTTTCATCAATGATGTATTGAGGTGTTAAAACTCCTACATTTAACATAGGAGTTAAGACACTATGGTGAAGAAAATGTTCCTTCGATACTATAGCATCTTCATAGGCTCCAAATTCTGCAAATCGGGTCGTTAAAAATGTTTGCAACCAAGCTTTACTTGCTGCAAAAGTAATTGGATACATGAACTTTGTATTGATTTGCCCATAATGTTGGGGAAAGTTTGCTTCAGTATAATTGATGGCTTCAGTATAGTATGTATCGATAGCAGCTGTGCTGATGTTTGGGGCTTTTTTATCTTTTGGATATTTTAATCTGTTTTCATCATCAAAAGTCCATTTACTGCCCATTGGTTTTTGTTCATCATCTAGTAGTAGCTTACGGGTTTGTCGTTGATGTTTATAAAAATCCGTTTGAAACATTCTTTTCTTCGAAGCAAAATAGGTTGTTATGTCTTCGAGGGTATTCAGAAATAACGCTGTTTGATGTTTGAGTACTTCAATATTATTTTTTTTAGCTGTTTCATTGATGCGTTTTTCAAGCCATGTGTCAGTTGTATCAATGTAATTCAACTTGCTAATTCCTAAATTTTTAAGATGCGGTATGAGCAATCGAATATCGGAAACCTCTTGTGTGGCATCAATATAAATCACTTCTATACCACTGGTTTTGAGGTAGTCTTCGTAGCACTTCATACTAGCTCGGTGAAAAACGATTTTTTGTTTGTGAAACAAATATTGTTTAAAAAACAAATATTCCTCTACAAGATAGATGCGTTGACATGTAGGTAATAATTCATGTTGCTCAAAGAGTTGGTGTGGAAATAGAATACCTGTTTTCATTTTTTTAGTTTTGTGTTTCTACAGCGATCGCTACAATATTTGACTTCATCCCAAACCTTCTCCCATTTTTTTCGCCATGTAAAAGGGCGTTCACATACCATGCATACTTTAGACGGTAGGTGTTCTTTTTTTACGTTTTTCATGCTTTGTTTGGTTTGCTTTTTGATTTTATTCGGCTAGATGTATTTACATGTTTTTGTAATATCCGAGTTCCTTCATGTTTTACTGCATCTGTCTTTCTGAAGCTCCATATCACATCGCTTGCGGCTTTTCGTGTAGCTTCAATATCTACTATTGGACTAGGATAATCTTTTCCGATCTTCACTTGATATAATTGTTGTTCCATGGCACTCATTTTCCAAGGCTCGTGAATATGAGAAGTTGGTACATGCTTCAACTCAGGAATCCAAGCTCGAATAAATAGGCCATCCTCGTCATGTTCTTGTGAGTTTTTGATTGGGTTATAAATGCGCACTGTATTAATACCAGTCACGCCCGATTGCATTTGCAATTGAGGGTAATGTATACCTGGTTCGTAGTCTAAAAATTGGTGAGCCAGAAAATGCAATTCGCGCCAATCCTGCCATAGGTTAAAAACAAAAAACGAAACGACCATTGCCCGCATTCTAAAGTTTAAATATCCAGTAGCTACCACACATCGCATGCAAGCATCTACGATAGGAACTCCAGTTTGACCTTGTTGCCAAGCCAGTATATAGACTTCATTTCGAGGTTTGACAATACTATCAAATGCTTTATTGATATGTTCAAATTCCATACGACATTCATCTTCAAATTTTTGAATGAAATGACAATGCCAATGTAAGCGTGAAATGAAATTGGACAACGCTCTTTTATGATTTGAGCTTGCATTATATTGCATGGTTTGTTGGTAAACCAATCGCATACTGATATTGCCATATGTAAGGTAGGGGGAAAGTCTACTGCAACCTTTGCGACTCAGTGTTGGTTTTGAAATATGCCTGGAATAATTGACAGAACGTTCCTTTAGAAAACTTTGTAAATACATCCAAGCGTAAATTTCCCCTCCAGGTTGAAATGCATGATGACTCGTCGTAATTGCAGAATTCAAAACTGGACCTTTTATTGATTCGAAAAAAGTTTCAGGTAGTTTGAAAATGCGCAATACATTTAAGTCGAGGACTGAAATTGAGGTTTGCATTTTATCTTTCCATCGTTGGTCCCAAGTGGCTCTAGATTTTAGTCTACGAATCACACCATTTTGTTGAAACTCTTTCCATGGAATTTGATGTGTATCAAAAAATTTCTTCATTTCTTGATCGCGTTCATATGTCAAATGATTTCCAGTTTCAGCATACGTATAAACTGATTTAATGGTAAAATTGGATACCAGTTGTTGAAACACATGCAAGGCTTCATCATGAACAATATACAATTGAGCATTAGTCTTAGCTAATTTCAATTGCATATCTTGTAGCGATTGGAATATAAAACGCCAATGACGAACATCACTGTCAGCATAGCTCATCACAGATGGTTCAAAACAATACAACAATAAAATAGGATAGGGCTGATGATGCGCAGCGTAAAGTGCTTCGTGATCCAGAAATCTCAAATCTCGTTTGTACCAAACGATACTAATCTCATCCTTAATTGTAGTTGTCGATGTCATTCAATTAACTTGCTTCTAAGTTTAGTTTTGACATCATTTTAGATACCTTTTTCCAATAAGCAAAAAAGGAAGGATAATAACCTTCTATCTCCTTGCATATCCAGTCTCTTGGTTCTTCTATGCCTTTATAACCTATGTTCAGTGGGTGTTCTTTGTAGTATATAGTTTGAAGTTGAAACTCATCGCACAAAGATTGAAAGGTTCCCACATAGATTGATATCTCATCAATTTGTTGAGCCAGGGCAAACATAAAATCTACACACTTGGAGCTGATAGGATAGGCTTCGAAGAAAGCAGGTTCAAGGAGTAAAATGCGATTGCTTGTTTCATTCGCATGCCAACATGGATCAAGGTTGTAATAATTGTAAATGAAAGTAGGAAGCAGTGGGTTGATATATTGCATATCCGATTGAGGCAAACTTGTCTTCAAATCGAGCAGGATAGTGTCGGTCAAATGAGTTGGAATATCAATATCTGCTAAGGCTTCGTAACTTGTATCCAAAAAAGTATGCTCTTGTTGCGTATGGGTATATTTATTAATATTTTCCTGATTCGCAATATACTTTTTCGCACTTTTAGTCCCAGCTACCCATTGCCAGCTCCCTGCATTACTTGCCCAATCACCATCCAGTAAATTATAGTACAACCATTTCGCAGGATGATACCAATGCGATTTTGCAATATTGCAAGCAAGCGCAGCAGTATACATTCTGGTATGGTTATGCATGTAACCATTTTTATACAAAGAGTGTATAGCTGTATCAATGCCTTCAATACCAGTTTGCGCATCCACTATAGCCTTAGGAATGGCATAGTTTGCAACTTGCGTTTGAGCCTGTTTAATGTCTTCGTTGATATTGCGCACTTGAGCTATACGCTGAAAATAATCGCGCCAGCATAGTTCTTTTACAAATGATTCTATTTGATATAATTTGTATCCTTTAGCACAAACATGAGATAACACTTGTTTGGTACCAATGACCCCTCTTGAGATATAAGGTGACAAATAAGTTACATCACCATTCACGTAATTTCTGGTTTTACCATACGAAATAGGGTCTATCCGATCAATTACTGAAAGGATTGACTTGTAATCTGTTGGGAATTGAAGACTCATATTAACGCTTGCTGATTTTGTTCATCGAAATCGTGCGTTGCAAACTGCATTTAAAACGTATCATATTTTCGGTACGGATTTTGGCATGCTTCTGACTTACGCCACTATTGACACGTTTGCGCCATAGGTTAAAACTGCTTCGCTTCAATTCCTTACGCATCAGCGCTATCACTTCACTTTCACTTAAGTTAAATTGTAGTTTGATAGCCTCAAAAGGTGTGCGGTCTTCCCAAGCCATTTCTATAATTCGGTCCGTATCTAATTGTTCTAACATTTCCATAGGTTGTAATTCTTTCAAATATAAACGACCTACAGGGCTTGCACTATGGAATAAATCTATACGAATGTTTCAATATCGATAATAAGAGT
>JBILCF010000171.1:0-5926 GCA_044353325.1 Chitinophagaceae bacterium
ATGAAAGTATTTTACTGGTAAAAAAAAGGGAAATACCCTATAAGAGACTTGAATACTGTCAATTGATGGTTTATTTTTCCAAATCAATTTGCTTTGAAAATAATCTATTGAATAATCGCTTGTATCGATACCTGCAATGATTAAACTGCCAGGTACCATGCTCAAAGAATCTAATTGAAGTTGTTCTGCTGAGGTTGAAAGAGTCTGTATTCGAATCGTACTTAATGCATCATTTTGTCCCAAAGCGCTGAAACGCAATAGACACAAAAAGACCACAGAAAGTATACTGACAATTTTCAACACCTTAAAATATGACTTATAACGGCTAAAAATAAGCATATTGTATAGGAAACGGTATATATTCTTAGGAAAAACAATCATAGTAATTGAATTCAATACCGACACAAAAAATATTTTTATCTCAACAACTTGCACCCCTCACAATAAAACAATAGTTTTAACCTTATTATTACAATGAAGAAAAAAACACCCATAGGGATACATATCATAGGATGCATTTTATTTTTAATGCTTCCGATTCTGTTTTCACCCTATAGCTTGTTTTCAATCGACGCTTATACAAATCCATTTGCACTTCGTGACTTTTTAACTTATTCCTTGCTCATTGTATTTTTTTATGTCAATTATTATTATTTAATCACTGAGTTTTATTTTTCAAAAAAATTCCTGCATTACATTGGATTTACAGTTTTAAGTGGAATCTGTATTATAACCATCCCTGCATTACTTTTCTCGTCGAGTATAAATGAATATCGCGATTTGATTTTCAATTCCGATATAAGAGCAAAAATGGCTAATCCTTCTTCATTTTTTATCGATTTTAATCGAAATGTATTTTTATTTGCTTGTATTATTTTTGGCACATTAGCCATACGCATCAACGGAAAACTTAAAGAATCGCTACAAGATAAATTGAATGCAGAGCTAGCTTACTTGAAAGCACAAATCAATCCTCACTTTTTGTTCAATACTTTAAATAGTATTTACTCATTAGCCATTGTCAAATCTGACAAAACTGCTACAGCAATAGTCAAACTTTCAAGTATGATGCGCTATGTTATTAGCGAAGCAGCTGAAAGATTTGTAGCCTTGGATAAAGAAATGATCTACATCAACAGCTATATCGAATTGCAAAAAATTCGGCTAGACAATACTGCTATTGTCAATTATGCTTTTACGGGCAATACGGAAAATAAAATTATAGCTCCACTGGTCTTATTACCTTTTATCGAAAATGCTTTTAAACATGGTGTAAACCCCGAAGAAACCTCACAAATTGACATTCAAATCAGTGTAAGTGAAGAAAATTTATACATGCATGTGTTCAATTTAAAAGTACCGCATATTAACAACCCCGAACAACGAACAGGTTTTGGACTAGAAAATAGTCGAAAACAACTCATACTTTTATATCCTGAAAAACACACCTTAACTATAGAAGACAAAGAACATAGTTTTGCGGTAACCTTAAAAATAAACATCATATGATCAAAGCAATAGCCTTAGACGACGAACCATTAGCGCTCAAAATAATAGAAAATTTTTGCAATGAAAGCGAGCATATTCAATTGGAGAAAGTATTTTCCAAACCGAATGATGCGCTCAAATACATCAACAACTTTCCTGTCGATCTTATATTTTTAGACATTCAAATGCCTTCTATTTCTGGCATTGATTTTTTCAAATCCATTGAAAAAGAAATCATGGTCATATTCACTACTGCGTTTAGCGAATATGCCGTAGAAGGGTTTAATCTCAATGCTGTTGACTTTTTGCTTAAGCCGTTTACCCTTGAACGTTTTCAGCAAGCTGTTGGCAAAGCCCATGAATTTTATACTTATACCAATAGCACAGAAAAAACGAAACAACCATATATTTTTATCCGCGCAGATTATAGTTTGGTCAAAATCAAACTTACGGATATTATATATCTTGAAGGGCTAAATGATTATGTCAAATTTCACCTCGAAGGACAAAAGCCTGTTGTGGCAAGAATTACACTTAAAAACTTGAGCGAACGCTTATCAAGCTCTGATTTCATCCGCGTACATCGTTCGTACATTTTACCTTTAAATCGGATTAGTCACATCCGAAACCGAATGATATTCATACATGCTGAAGACAAAATGATCGAGTTACCAATTGGACGAAGCTATGAAGATGATGTTCATAAGATGTTTTCTTAATCTAACTAATAGAAAATTTAAACCGTAAAAAAGTCAACCATTATGACTTCATTAGCGATATTCTCCCCAAACACTTCGTAAGGCATGTGCTATCTCACCTAATGTACAATGCGCTTCAACAGCTTCTATTACAATCGGCATCAAATTGTCACTCGTTGCTGATTTTTCAATAATCAAGGCCAACATCTGATTGACTTTATTTTGATCTCTGTTGAGTTTAAATTGTGTCAGTCGATCTATTTGTGTTTTCTGTATCGAATCATCAATTTTCATAATCGGTGTTTTACTCATATCCTTACTTTGATATTTGTTGACACCCACTATGATTTTCTCGTTGCGCTCAATGGCTTGTGTATATTTATAACTTGCACTTGCTATTTGTTCTTGTATAAAACCTTGTTCAATGGCACTTACAGCACCACCCATTGCATCTATTTTACCAATCAAAGCCCTGGCTTCTTCTTCAACTTTGTTGGTCAACGTTTCGATATAATAACTTCCAGCAAATGGATCTACAGTATCGCAAATCCCACTTTCTTCAGCAACTATTTGTTGTGTACGTAATGCAATAGAAGCTGCCTGCTCTGTTGGCAGACTCAATGCTTCATCATACCCATTGGTATGCAAACTTTGCGTACCACCTAAGGTAGCCGCCAAAGTTTGTATCGTCACACGTACTATATTATTCATAGGTTGTTGAGCAGTCAATGTACTTCCACCTGTTTGAGTATGAAAACGAAGTTTTTGAGCATCTGGATTTGTGGCGCCTAATTCTTTGGTCATGTTTGCCCAAATACGACGGGCAGCTCTAAACTTAGCCACTTCTTCAAATAAGTGGTTATGAGCATTGAAGAAAAATGAAAGTCGCTTCGCAAAAACATTGATATCTAACCCTTTTTCTATGGCTGCTTTCAAATAGGCTTTACCATTTGACAATGTAAAAGCCAACTCTTGTACTGCTGTACTTCCTGCTTCGCGAATATGATATCCTGAAATTGAAATGGTATTCCATTTGGGTACTTCTTTGCTACAATATTCAAAGATATCCGTAATCAAGCGCATACTTGGTTTGGGAGGATAGATATAAGTTCCACGTGCAGCATATTCTTTCAAGATATCGTTTTGAATCGTTCCAGATATTTTTTTAATATCAGCACCTTGACGTTTGGCCAAGGCAATGTATAAAGCCAATAAAATAAATCCACTTGCATTGATCGTCATCGAAGTACTCACGGTTTCAAGGTTGATGCCTTTAAACAATCGTTCCATATCCTCAATTGAATCTATACCCACTTCGCCATTTGACATCGGATCGTCACTATCATAACCTATCTGAGTAGGCAAATCAAATGCTACGCTTAAACCTGTCACACCCTGATTGAGTAAAAAATGATATCTTTCATTTGACTCTTCAGCGGTACTAAAGCCTGCATATTGTCTAATAGTCCAAGGTTTTTCTCTATACATGCCTTCGTGTACACCACGCGTATAAGGAAATTGCCCTGGCAATTCAGGTGTAACTTCAGCCGAAGTATATAATTTTTGTATTTCGATTCCTGAGTCTAAGATTAGCTTTTTATCTGTCATGATATTGTTATCGTATGTTTTAATCGTATCTTATGAAGTGAAAATTGATTCTCTAGAGTGACTATTTCAATTTTTTGCGAATTTACAACCTGCTTTCCTATTCTTGGCATCAGAAGAAACAAACATGCTAAATAAATATACTTTTTACCCCTATCGGCTCTACTTAATGAATGTTTAATATCAATTTTCAACCTCATTATCGTATATTTGCAACTTCAAAATTAGAAGTACCCATGTTTAATCTCGTTCTTTTTGGACCTCCAGGAAGTGGAAAAGGCACACAATCAGCCAACATTATCGAAAAATATCAACTTATCCATATCTCAACAGGAGATATTTTGCGTGCAGAAGTCAACAATGAAACACCACTTGGTGTAGAAGCTAAAAAATTTATGGATCAAGGTATGCTTGTGCCCGACGAAGTGGTAATAGGTATGATTAGCTCTAAATTAGACGAAAACCCTGATGCCAAAGGATTTATATTTGATGGCTTTCCACGTACAGTTGCCCAAGCTGATGCTTTAGATAATTTACTCGAATTTAAAAACAACCCAATTAGCGTGGTATTGAGCTTACAAGTAAGCGAAGACGAATTAAAATCGCGTTTAATTACACGTGGCGAATCTTCTGGCCGTAGCGACGACAATGAAGAAGTCATCGTGAAGCGCATTAAGGAATACCATGCAAAAACATCCCCAGTGGCAGATTATTACAAAGGAAAAGATAAATTGGTGGAAGTAGCTGGAGAAGGCACTGTAGACCATATTTTCGATGCGCTTTGTAACGAAATCGACGCCAAACTAGATTAATATTTTTTTCATTTTTACTTAAATCTTTCTGCTATGCAAGCCGATAATTTCATAGACTATATTCGTGTGTTTTGTAAATCCGGCCATGGTGGAGCAGGTTGTGTACATTTTTTACGTGAAAAATTTAGACCCAATGGCGGGCCCGATGGTGGCAATGGTGGTCGTGGCGGACATATTATTCTCCGTGGCAACAAAAACATGTGGACACTCCTACACTTACGTTACCACAAAAATTTATTGGCCGAAGATGGCGGTCGTGGATCTAAAAACAATAGTAGCGGAAAATTTGGTCAAGATATTTATATCGAAGTGCCTTTAGGTACTGTGGGCAAAGATGAAGAAACGGGCGAAGTAGAAGTAGAAATACTCGAACATGGCCAAGAAGTGATATGGGTACCTGGCGGTAGAGGCGGTCAAGGCAATGGCAACTTTGCTACATCTACTAACCAAGCACCAGATTATGCTCAACCGGGCGAAGAAGGCATCGAAGCTTGGAAAATAGTAGAATTAAAAATATTAGCAGACGTAGGTTTAGTTGGATTTCCCAATGCAGGCAAATCAACCTTACTTTCTGTCATTAGCGCTGCCAAACCCAAAATAGCCGACTACGCTTTTACCACCATTCAACCCAATTTAGGCATTGTTGATTATCGCGATGGCAAGTCATTTTGCGTAGCTGATTTGCCGGGTATTGTTGAAGGTGCATCAGATGGTAAAGGTTTAGGACATCGATTTTTGCGCCATATCGAGCGTAATCCAGTCTTGTTGATGTTGATACCTGCCGACAGCCCCGACCACAAAAAAGAGTATTCCATTCTAATGAATGAACTCAAAAATTATAATCCAGAATTGTTGGACAAAAAAATGCTTGTAACCATCAGCAAATGCGATATGCTCGACGATGAATTAAAAGCAGAAATCGTAAAGGAATTTCCTAAAAATGTTCCTGTCCATTTTTTGTCTTCTATGTCTAATGTTGGCATATTCGAATTGAAAGACAAACTATGGACTTTGCTGAACGAAGATTTAGTTGAAGCCTAATCGAATTTCATTTAAGCCATAAATTTTTGACCATGCACACAGCCCAACTGCTTAGAAGCGATGAATCTATATCAGATGCCAACTTTCATCATAGTGTATTGCTGATATGCGAAAACAACAACGAAGGTGCTTGGGGTGTCGTCATCAACAAGCGTTCAATTCGAGTGTTCAATGAATTGGTCGAGTTTCAACATTGTATTCCTTTTCCATTATACATTGGCGGTCCTATGGAAAACGAAAAATTATTTTTCGTTCATCGACGACCAGATTTGATACAAGATG
>JBILCF010000048.1:0-16591 GCA_044353325.1 Chitinophagaceae bacterium
GTAACAGGTTTTGATGCATGTAGTTTGCAGCCCAACTCAGGCGCGCAAGGCGAATATGCTGGCTTATTAGTCATCAAAGCTTACCACGAAAGCAGAGGCAATCATCATAGAAATGTCATAATCATACCGATTTCGGCTCATGGTACAAACCCTGCTAGTGCAGCAATGTGTGGATTCAAAATCGTGATAGTAGCTTGCGACGATCGTGGTAATATCGATATGAATGATATGAAAGCGAAAGTAGAAGCCAATGCAGCTAACTTAGCTGGTTTGATGGTGACTTACCCTTCAACGCATGGTGTATTTGAAGAAACAATCATCGAAATTTGTGACTTGATACACGCCAATGGCGGACAAGTATATATGGATGGTGCTAACATGAATGCACAAGTTGGATTGACTAGTCCTGGTAATATCGGAGCCGACGTTTGTCACTTGAACTTACACAAAACATTTGCAATACCACATGGTGGTGGTGGACCTGGTATGGGGCCAATCTGTGTTAAATCACAATTAGCACCATTCTTACCTACGCACGTCGTACATGCAGTTGGTGGCGACACGCCTACACATGCTGTGAGTGCAGCGCCTTATGGCAGTGCAAGTATTTTATTGATATCGTATGCATACATTAAAATGCTAGGTGGATCTGGTTTGCGCAAAGCGACTGAATATGCCATTTTGAATGCCAATTATATGAAGGCTCGTTTGGAAAAAGAATACAAAATATTATATACGGGTACCAATGGAACCTGTGCGCACGAGTTTATCGTAGATTTACGACCATTCAAAGCAGCGCATGTCGAAGCAGAAGATGTTGCAAAACGATTGATGGACTTTGGTTTTCATGCACCTACATTGTCATTTCCTGTAGCAGGTACCTTGATGATAGAGCCTACCGAAAGTGAAGATAAAGCTGAATTGGATCGTTTTTGTGATGCTTTATTACACATTCGTAAAGAGATAGAAGCGGTAGTAACTGGTCAAGTAGATGAGAAAAATAATATCTTAAAACATGCACCACATACACAATGGGTTATCACAGCCGATGAGTGGACTATGCCATATACACGTCAGCAAGCTGCATTTCCATTGCCTTGGGTCAAAGCCAACAAATTTTGGCCTACGGTAAGTCGTGTAAACAATACAGCTGGAGACCGAAATCTAGTATGTACTTGTGAGCCGATTGAGAGTTATATGGAAGCTTAGTATGATACTATAAAATTTAGAAACGCCGCTGGGAAACTAGCGGCGTTTTTTTATTGGGCGGCACACACGCTATCCGTTCCAATCTTTTTGCCTCAGAGCAGGCAAAAAGGATTTCCACTTCTATCGTTGCCGCAATGCAGTCGGGATTACCACATTACAAAAAATAGTTTTTTGATTAAAATAAAAATTTATTAACTTCGTTTTACCTATCGGTTGGTATCACACCAAACGAAACAAAATAATGTTTGGTGAGACACCAACCAATAGAGAAAAAATGACAATAAAAATACTTCAAGTAAAAATGTAAATGAGATTGTGCTTACATATAAAGTTTCTCTTATTGCTGGACCACTTCAACATCAGGTAGGAAATTTTGTAAACACCGTTTCTATAACAAGACAAGGGTGTACATTAACTACAACTTGGAATCATTAAAATTTATAAATGCAACCGTAATTATTACGGTTGCATTTAATTTTAAAAATCATATTCATATTCAAATGAAAAATTTAAAACTAATACTTATAATCTTACTGATGCTAGTATCTAAAATTTCATCCTCACAAACACCACACAGAATAGAAAAAAATAAAATTGAAATATCAATTAAGCTAGAAGGAACTAAAAGGAAAAGCGATAAATATTTTGATAGTGATACCAACACCTATACACTGGAACAAAGAGACCCAGAAAAGTATTATAAAAACAATAATTATTTAGCTGGCAGTATAGGTATAAAAAAATACTATCCTAAGCATTATATACTATCTTCTGAATTCAGATATAAACTTTGGGGATTTAAAGAATATTTTCTAACTCCATACAAAGGAAGTGGAAGTGCTATTAGTTACGGCTTTTCATCAACTGTTTTTAATATAGACTTAAGTGTCAGCTTATTAAAAAGAATAGAGTTTTACAAACGGTTTGAATTAAGGCCTCGAATTGGATTAACACTCTTTTATCCGTTTACAAAAGGTTTTGATAGTTCTGTGTATTATAATTTTGGAAATACTGAATTTAACAATTACTATTTAGGAAATACCCTTAAATTAGGCATGAATATAGGTTTAGAATTAAATTATAAAATCACTAACAGAATTGCATTTACCACTAGTTTTATTTACTACACCCCATTCAACAATAATTTCGGATGGACTCATGCTGAAAGAGTAGTTGGAACTCAATATCCTTGGAGAAAATATAGAAAGAAAAATGATGGACTATACTTAGGATTTGGAGTAAATTATTCCTTAAGAAGACTGTTTAACGATTAACACCCTGAATTTAGTTGTATTATCAAAGATTACTTCATCACGTCATTTTAATATCTTATTGGCAACAATTTTAGACTTGTATAAAAATTGGCTAAAAAGTCACAGTTTTATGTCAAAAATGACTGAATTATGACAGTCTTGCACAGAAAAACCCTAAAAACTGCTGTGGCACAAGATTTGACCATAAGAAAGAAAACAAATTAAAATGGGAAAAATTATAGGAATTGACCTTGGTACAACCAACTCATGTGTGAGTGTAATGGAAGGTAACGAACCGGTAGTAATTGCAAATGATGAAGGGAAACGCACCACCCCTTCCGTGGTCGCTTTTTTGAAAAATGGCGAACGCAAAATTGGTGATCCTGCAAAACGTCAGGCTATCACGAATCCAGTAAATACAATAATGAGTATCAAACGCTTTATGGGTCGTCGATTTGACGAAGTTGGCGGCGAAATAGCTCAAAGTACATATAAAATAGTAAAAGGCGACAACAATACACCGCGTGTAGATATTGATGGTCGTTTGTATACACCACAAGAAATTTCTGCAATGGTGTTGCAAAAAATGAAAAAAACTGCTGAAGATTTCTTAGGTCATGAAGTGACTGAAGCTGTCATCACTGTTCCGGCTTACTTTAACGATGCTCAACGTCAAGCAACAAAAGAAGCTGGCGAAATAGCAGGTTTAACTGTTAAACGTATCATCAATGAGCCTACTGCTGCTGCATTGGCTTATGGTTTGGATAAAAAGAATCAAGATTCTAAAATCGTAGTTTTCGATTTAGGTGGTGGTACATTTGACGTATCCGTACTTGAATTGGGCGATGGCGTATTTGAAGTAAAATCTACCAATGGTGATACACACTTAGGTGGTGATGACTTTGATAAAATGGTAATGGACTGGTTAGCTGACGAATTTAAAGCGGAAGAAAATGTGGATTTGAGAAAAGATCCTATGAGCTGGCAGCGTTTGAAAGAAGCTTCTGAAAAAGCGAAAATTGAACTTTCGTCTGCAACAGAAACAGAAATCAATTTGCCTTATATCACAGCCATTGATAATGTACCGAAACACTTAGTTAAGAAATTGACACGTGCCAAATTTGAACAATTAGTAGATAGCCTTGTAGAAAGAACCTTGGAGCCATGTCGTAAAGCATTGAAAGATGCTGGTATTACTGCAGCTGAATTGGATGAAGTAATCTTAGTAGGTGGTAGCACACGTATACCTAAAATACAAGAAGTTGTTGAGAAATTTTTTGGCAAAAAACCAAACAGAAGTGTAAACCCTGATGAAGTTGTAGCAATTGGTGCATCTATTCAAGGTGGTGTGTTGACAGGAGAAGTAAAGGATGTATTGCTTTTAGATGTAACACCTTTGTCATTGGGTATTGAAACCCTTGGTGGTGTGTTTACAAAATTGATTGAAAGTAACACGACTATCCCTTCTAAAAAATCAGAAATCTTCTCTACTGCAGCTGAAAACCAACCAAGCGTTGAAATTAATGTATTGCAAGGAGAGCGTCCGATGGCTAAAGACAACAAAAATTTAGGTCGATTTATCTTGGATGGCATTCCGCCAGCACCACGCGGTGTTCCACAGGTGGAAGTAACATTTGATATTGATGCCAATGGTATCTTGCAAGTGAGTGCAATGGATAAAGGAACAGGTAAAAAACAAAATATCCGTATCGAAGCAGGCAGTGGTTTGAGCAAAGAAGACATCGAAAAGATGAAAAACGATGCTAAAATGAACGAAGAAGCGGACAATAAATTGAAAGAAGAGATTGAAAAAGTAAATATGGCTGATAGTCAAATTTTCAATACAGAAAAACAACTAAAAGAATACGGCGATAAAATACCGGCAGAAAAGAAAGAAGTGATTGAAAGTGCATTAGTGAAAGTCAAAGCTGCGCATGCTGCAAAAGACATTGCATCAATAGATTCTTCATTGGAAGAGTTGAATAATGCATGGCAAGCTGCAAGTGAAGAATTGTACAAAGCGATGAATGATCAACCAGGTGGAGCGCAACAGCCAGGTGCTGAAGGACCTTCTGCTTCAACAGATGATGTTCAAGATGCCGAAATCGTAGAAGAAAAATAGTTTTAAAGCTCAATATAATCAAAGAGGCTAATCCATTTGGGTTAGCCTTTTTTTATTGAATTGAGCGTTTAATAAGAATAATTTATATCTGCGATTTTTTTAATTTAACAATTCGAATAATGAAAATTAGAAAGATTTTGATGAATATGATTTGACTAAATTACCCTAACATATTTCATTTATAATAGATGAAATAGGTGTAGCAAGTATTACTGTAGGATTATTAGATAATTTAAACAGACAAGTTGCTAGTACAGTAACAGATGCTTATGGTAAATATTATTTCAACAATCTTCCAGGTGGGACTTATAGTATCTCATTTACATTACCAAGTGGCTATGTTTTCACAACAAAAGATGCTACTGTAAATAACGAATTCGATAGCGATGTAAATCCTTCAACTGGTATAACAGATCCGTTCGTTTATACTTCAGGAACAATTGATTTATCTTTTGATGCAGGTATTTACATTCCTACACCCTCAACTTCAGAAGTTGGAGATAAAGTTTGGAACGATATCAATCAAAATGGTATTCAAGATATCAACGAAACTGGAGTTGCTGGTGTAACTATCACATTATATGATGTTAATGATAATGCTGTTGCAAGTACTATTACAGATGCAGATGGTATTTATAATTTCTTAAATGTCATACCTGGTAATTACTTTGTAGGATTCTCATTACCTATTGGTTATGTATTTAGCTCACAAACTCAAGGTGTCGATACATTGAAAGATAGTAATCCAAATGTTTCAACAGGGTTTACTTCAATTTTCAATGTTCAAGCAGGCCAAAATAAAAATGACATAGATGCTGGTATTCATCAACAACAAAATACAAGTGGCTCAATTGGTAACTTTGTATTCAATGATGTAAATAACAATGGTATTCAAGATCAAAACGAACGTGGTATTCAAGATGTAACAGTTACATTATATGATGAATTGGGCATTAATGTTATCAAAACAATTATAACTGATGTTCTTGGTAATTATACTTTCAATGATTTACCTGCTGGAAATTATGTTGTTGGATTTAGTAATATAACAAATGGTTATGCACTTGTAACTCCGGGTCAAGGTAACAATAATGCAATGGATTCTGATCCTGATCAAGCAACTGGAAAAACTGGTGTAATTACGTTACTAGCTGGCCAAGTTAATACAACAATTGATGCTGGTTTATATAATCAATCTTTACCGAAAGGTGCTATAGGAAATTATGTTTGGTTTGATCGAAATAAAAATGGTATTCAAGATGTAACTGAAAATGGAGTTGCTGGTGTAACCATCAATTTGTTCAACAACAATGATATAATGGTAGCAACTACAATTACAAACAATGAGGGATTCTATATCTTTAATGGTTTAGCAGCTAGTAACTATTATGTCAATTTCACAAACCTTCCGTTTAATCATAAATTGACTATATCGAACGAAGGAAATGATGATTTATTAGATAGTGATCCTGAAATTAGCACCAACAATACAGCTATGATTACACTAGGTGTAGATGAGGTTAACCTTACAATAGATGCAGGTATAGTTTCAAATACAGGTAGAAATAATAAAGGATCTATCGGAGATAAAGTTTGGAATGATGCAAACCAAAATGGTGTGCAAGATGTTGAGGAGTTAGGCGTTCAAGGTGTAACTGTAACATTGTATCAAAATAATGGTATTAGTGTAATTGCAACAACTACAACGAATGCTCTTGGTGAATATATCTTTACCAATTTAGATCCAGGAAATTATGTTGTTGGGTTTACAAATTTACCATCTGGATTTACTTATTCTACACCAGATTTAGGTAGTGATGATGAATTAGATTCTGATGCTATACCAGCAAATGGTGGGAAAACTGATCCTGTTTTCTTAGATGAAGGTGACATCGTACTAACTGTTGATGCAGGTATTTACCAAAATGCAACCTTAGCATCTATAGGTGATTATGTTTGGAACGATGTCAATCGTGATGGTATACAAGATAATAACGAACCAGGTATGCCGGGTATAACAGTTAAATTAATCAATGCCAACAATGAAGTTGTAGCGAATACAACAACAGATGGTAATGGTGCATATCAATTCACAGGACTTGTAGCAGGAAATTATGCAGTTGAATTCTCAAACTTACCACAAAGCTATTCGTTTACAACTCAGAATAATACGAATGATAATCTAGATAGTGATGTCGATACATTGACAGGTAGAACTGCTACTATTGTATTAGTTAGTGGCCAAAATATAACAACTATTGATGCGGGAATCTATACACTTAAATCATCATTAGGTAATTACGTTTGGGAAGATATCAATAACAATGGAGTACAAGATTTTGATGAACCAGGTATTTCTGGTATTGCTGTAACATTGTATGATGCAAATGATAATCCAATAACAATGGCAATCACAAATTCTAGAGGTGCTTACAACTTTGTAAATCTTGAACTAGGATCGTATTCTGTAGGATTTAGCAATAAACCTGTAGCTGGAACTTGGAGTCCTTCGAATTCAGTATCGACTAACGATTCTCTTGATAGTGATGCTGATCAATTAACTGGAAAAACAGCACTTGTTACATTAGTCGCTGGTGAATATAATCCAACAGTTGATGCAGGTATTCATTTGCCAACAGGTGCTGGTCTAGGAGATTATGTATGGTTAGATTTAAATGCTGATGGTACACAAAGTCCTAACGAACCAGGTGTACCTGGTGTGACAGTTACTTTGTACGATGCAAATGATAATGCTTTACGTACTACTATAACAGATCAAAACGGAGCTTATACGTTTAGTAATCTTATACCAGGTACGTTTAAAGTTGGATTCTCTACTTTGCCGGTATACTATCAACCAAATGGTAAGCAATACCAATCTTCATTTACATTAACTAATCTTGGAAGTGACTCTACTGACAATGATGTTGATCCAGGAACTGGGAAAACAGGAACTTATGTAATTGCAATTGGTCAGTATAATCCAACCGTTGATGCTGGTATTAAACTTGACTTCGTATTACCTGCTTTAGATTTGAAAGCATTTGCTACAAAAGATGAGAATAATTGGGTTAATGTATCTTGGAAAACGGATTATGAATCAAATACAAGTCATTTTGAAATCGAAAGAAGTCTTGATGCTATTTCATTTGAAAAAGTAGCAACTAAGGCTGCATCAGGTACAACAATCGGTACGAGAAATTATGCTATTAAAGATGATATATCAGCAGTACAACGTAAAGAAATCATTTACTATAGAATCAAAATGATCGATTTAGATGGTAAATCAATGTATTCAAATGTTGTCAATGTTAAAACCATTGAAACTGATGCAGAAATCATGGTTTATCCTTCACCATTCACATCTAATGTTAATGTGATTTATCAAACTGATAATGCAACTACATTAAGTATTCGTGTGACTGACTTAAATGGTAATGTTGTTTCATCTAAATTTACTGAAGTGACAGCTGGTAAAAACATCATTACTTTTGAAAATCTAAGTAGCTTGTCTACTGGAATCTATATGATCATGGTTTCTGATACTGAGAATGGAGTAAATAACTTCTTCAAAGTGACCAAACAATAATTAATATTTAATCTACTATAACTCAAAGCGAAGGCTACCCCCAAAAAGGGTAGCTTTTTTTATTTCAAAATGTTTAATCGCTAGTTTATATTGATTAATAATATGTTAAAATAGGTACTATGTAATACATAATACCTATTTATGCAACATCTTTGTACCAGAATTCAAAACCATGGCAACAAACAACATAGAGAACATCCAAAGTCAAATGAAAAAAGGGGTGCTTGAGTTTTGCATACTCTCCATTATTCAGCGAGGTGAAGCATATCCCAGCGATATCACTATCGAGTTGAAGGAGTCTGGAATGCAGGTTTTAGAGGGAACTTTATATCCTCTATTGACTCGACTTAAAAATGCAGGTTATTTAGAATATAGATGGGTTGAAAGTCTTTCTGGTCCACCTCGAAAATATTTTTCAATGAGTGAAGCAGGTAAAGAATTTTACCTCTCACTGGAAAAAACCTGGAATGAAATCTCAACTGCAGTAAACCTAATCACAAAGCCAACCAATTAAATCAAATAAAATGGACAAAATAGTATTAATCAATTATCAAGGTCGATCTTTTTCATTTGAAGAAAGTGCCTACCAACGTTTTCAAGCATATGAGCAAAGTTTAAAACTATACTTTGCCAAAGAAGAAGGCGGAGATGAAATTATAGAAGATTTGCAATATCGAATGGCTGAGATTTTAGAACAACAATCCTTAGGGAAAACCGCCATTTCAATAGCTGATATTGATAATTTAATTGCAGCGATTGGTAATCCAGCGGATTTCGAAGATGGAGAACATCAAACAGATGCAAATCGCCAAGAATCTGTAAATCAAGATTCGAAGGAAAAGAAATTGTATAGAAACAAAAAGGATAAAATCATTGCAGGTGTATGCAGTGGAATAGCTAATTATTTTGCACTTGATCCAATTGTAGTACGCTTAATGTTTATTCTTCTTACCTTATTTAATGTAGCAACTTTATTTACATTTAATTTAGGAATACTAGGTTATATTGTACTATGGGTAGTGCTTACGCCTAAAGTACTTGACCCCAATATTACTTATAAACTTTTTCGTAATCCAAAAGATCAAGTTATAGGCGGAGTCTGCAGCGGTTTAGCACAATTTTTTAAAACAGAAACTTGGATGATAAGATTAATATTTGTTGCGCCACTTGTCTTAGGTTTTGCAAGTAATCATTCGTTTGATCGCTTCGACAATCATATTATTGGTAATTCATTTTATTCGTTGTCTTTTATCAGTTATTTAATACTATGGTTTATTATACCTATAGCAAAATCATCAACAGATTATATGTTGTTAAAAGGTGAGCCAATCAACATAACGACTATACAAAACACTGCCACTAAACAATCAATTGCAAGTTCATCACAATCTGGTTTTAGCAAATTTCTAAAAGTCATTGCATATATAATACTTGGTATTATTTTGATGGTAGCTATACCATCTGCTATAGGATTATTAATTGGACTTATTTATTCCTATAGTCTTGCCGATATCATTCTGTTTTCAGATTCTAATAAAGTTTTGGCTATTTTATCTATTGGGTTATTTCTTGTTTTACCAATAGTAGGTTTCATTGTATGGATTATACGTCGCATTGCAGGTTTTCGATCGTCAAGCAAATTATTGCGTATTACTTTTATTGGCTTAAATATTGTTGGTTGGGTTGCTACTATATTGCTTATTGCTTCTTTAGCCAATGACAATAAAACGTATTCGACATCGCGTACAACGATGAATGTTGATTCGCCTTCCGATACCTTGTATGTCAATGCATTGGATACAACGACTACTTATGCCGAAACCTTTTTTTATGAATTCAATGAATTTGAACATCTTATTGATAAAAAACAAGATGTCAATGAAATCAAAGCCGTAAGATTACACTACGAACAAAGTAACGATTCTGTAATTAAAATTGTCATAGAAAAGTCAGGTGCTGGTGCGAATAAAATGAAAGCTTTAGGCTATGCAAATGCTGCAGAGTTTGTACCCCAATTAAATGGTAATGTACTCAAAATGCCTCATTTTATTCAAGTAGACAACAATGTTCCTTATCATTTTCAAAATGTATTAGTAACGATATATTATCCTAAAAATAAAACGATAATAGTCTCAAGTGCATTGAAAAAACAATTGAGCCATAGTTTCAAAGCAGACAAGCATGGTCTCAACATTAATATAGATGATAACGATGAAGATTGGAATAACAGCCCAAATCAAATTATTAGTGTAAATGAAGATACTATTAAAAAAGAAATAGATGAAGCTGAAAAAAACGAAACAATTAAAGAAGTAAAACAACAACTTGAAGAAGTGAATAAACAAAATATTGAACTAATTAAAGAAAAGCAAAAGGAATTAGAAGAGTTACAAAAAGAGGCAAATAAAGATATAGAAAAAGCTAAAAAAGAGTTGGATGAGGCTATAAAGCAATCAAAATAAGTTCGTTGTGACAATATATTACAAATGCTTCTTAACAATTTCGTAATCGTCAATACATTAATAATCATTTCAGTAAGACTACCTTTGTAAAAATTCCGGTATGGAAAAAAAGTTAGGTAAAGTATTGGTTGTAGACGACGAGAAAGATATCCTGCAAATTGTGAAGTATAATTTAGAATTGCACGGATATGAGGTAGAAACTGCTGAGAATGGTGTTGATGCAATTGATAGAAATAAAAGCTTTCGTCCAGATTTAATACTTTTAGATATTATGATGCCACATAAAGATGGCATCCAAACATGTATCGAACTGCGAGCAAACCCTGAAAACGACGACACTTTAATTATATTTTTAACGGCCCTATCAGACGAACGCTCCGAAATCAGAGGGCTAGAATTAGGTGCTGATGATTATATTGCCAAGCCAATCAAACCCAAATTATTAATTTCTAGAGTACATTCAGCTTTTCGAAGAATTATAAAAGATGATACCAAAGTGATTATGTTTCCAAACTTGGAAATTAATCGTGAAAAATTCTTGGTCAAACATAATGGTGTTGAAGTGATATTGCCTCGTAAGGAATTTGAATTATTTTCATTACTAGCATCAAAACCTGGTCGTGTTTTTCTTCGCAATGAAATACTTGAAAAAGTATGGGGAAGCGATGTGATAGTTGGAGATCGGACAATTGATGTACATGTACGTAAAATACGTCAAAAACTCAATGTCGATTTTATACACACTGTAAAAGGTGTAGGATATAAATTTGAAATCTAAATTCAAGCTAGTATAAAATTTTAGTGAAAAACACAGTTCTGATGTAACTTTACAACGTGTTTGACAAAAAAAATATTTCTCCCAATAGGTTAGCTGTTTTTACTTCATTAGCAATCGCTTTTGTGGCCAGCTTAGCTGTGCTCTTTGTTTCTGCTAAATTTTGGTATACACTTGGGGTTTTTTTGGTCATATTCGTAAGTGCATATGGATTAATTTTTACTGTTCTAGAACGCTTTATTTATAGAAAAGTCAAATTGATTTATAAATTTATTTCTCAAACCAAAGCAACAAAGCGAGAAGAATTTTACAACAACGAACTATTACCTCAAAAGTCGCTTGAGCAAGTAAGCGAAGATGTAAAGAAATGGGCAGATGAACGCAAAGGCGAAATAGAGCGGCTTGAAAGCAACGAACAATTTCGAAAAGAATTTTTGATGAATTTAGCACATGAACTGCGAACACCTATTTTCTCTTCTCAAGGCTATATTCATACTTTACTCGATGGCGCTTTGCACGATGAAAAAGTGAATCAATTATTTTTGTCCAATGCAGCTAAAAGCATTGATCGTCTTGCCGAATTGGTAGACGATTTGGATATCATTTCCAAGCTTGAATCAAATCAAATTCCTTTAGTTAAAAAGGATTTTATTATTCAAGATTTAATTCAAGATGTTTTTGATGAATTGGCGCAACAAGCACAAAAAAAGTCTATAGTCTTAAAATTTAAAAAAGGCTGCGAAGCACCTGTTCAAGTATTTGCTGATGTGCAAAAAATTAAACAAGTGCTTGTCAATTTGATTGAAAATTCAATTAAATATGGCCGTGAAAAAGGAGAAACAACTGCCGGTGTTTATCAAGTCGATGGCAAAAATGTTTTTGTAGAGATTACTGATAACGGAGTAGGTATGGTTGAAGAGCACATACCTCGAGTTTTTGAACGCTTTTATCGAACCGATTCTGCACGTAGTCGAAATGTGGGCGGCACAGGTCTGGGATTAGCTATTGTAAAACATATTATTGAAGCACACAATCATACTGTTACTTGTCGAAGTAAAATAGATGTAGGCTCTAGCTTTGGTTTTACATTGGATAAAAAATAAGCTTTGAAGTGAATTAAAATCTCCTTTTTTTTTAAATCAAAATCTAGATTTAGAAAGCAATAAAATATTACTAATCAAACTTAGTAAGGTTGTCAATTGAAATGAAAATTTTCAGTAAAAGCAACTAATCTAAAAATTGCTTTTTGTATAACGTAAACTTTTTAAAGCTGGATCAAGTTCAAATGCTTTATTGAAGTATTGTTCTGCTTTGGCAGTGTTACCAGCTTTATAAAAAGTCATACCTTTTGAATACATTGCTTCAGCATCATTGGGATTAAGTTCAAGCATTTCGTCGATGACTTCTCTCGATTTATTAAAATCTCCTTTTTTCATATACAATTCCGCGACAGATAAGATTAAATCTTTATCATACGGTGCATATTCACGGGCTTTTGCATAGTAGAACAAAGCTTTGTCGTAGTCTTTCATTTCAGTACAAGTCAGTGCCCAATTATCATAAAATGTTTTGGATTTAAAATAACCTTTATCTTCTGCTTTTTGGTACAATTCATTGGCGCGTTTGTAAAAATTAGCATCATAACAACTGTTTGCTGCTTCGTATATTTTGGTGCCATTCTCAGGGTCTAAAACGATTGCTTTTTCATAGTATTTCATGGCTTCACCATGATTAGTCAATTGAGCATAGCAAGTCGCAATTTTAAAAGGTATGTCCATATCTTTAGGCAGAGCTTTTTCTGCTTCTTGATATAGTTTGATAGCTTTAGGATAATGTTTAACCTCTAAGTAAGTACGAGCCAACATTTTATTGATGTTCGCATCACTAGGTTTTAATTTTACTGCCCGGTCTGCATAGGTTAAACCTTTCATTTTTTGAGGACTCATACTGTACATTTCAGCCAAACGAGCTAAGTAGAGTAGATTATTGGGTTCTTTTTCCAACATTTCTTCATACAATGGAATTGAAGCAAAAAAGGTTTTCTTGACATATTGAATGTCAGCCATTTCAGACTTGTACAACGCATTTTGAGGCTCAGCTTCAAGTGCTTTGGTTAGTTGACGGCATGCTTCAGTATAATTGTCTTTGTTTTTATACTCCATAGCCGTTTTGTAATATGTGTCGGCATCTTGGGCGTAAGAGACAAAGGAGCAAGTGCTAACGCACAAGAGTAGAAGGAACTTTTTCATGTTTAACCTATTTTCATAGGTATAGTGGCAATTATTATGCCAACTCAACCAAAGTATAGATTAGTTTGGTTGATTGATTTTGTACAAACTAATCTTCAAGCGATTTAACACCACGTAATAAACGTTTCCAACGTATGCCATGTTTATCGTAGCTCATCCAAATAAACCAAGCTTTACCAACCACATGATCTTCAGGTACAAAGCCCCAAAAACGAGAATCCAATGAGTTGTGACGGTTATCACCCATAAGCCAATAGTAGTCCATTTTGAATGTATATGTCGTAGATGCCTTACCGTCTATAATGAAAGGAAATTGTTTTGCATCCAATGTATGTCCTTCATATTCGGTAATAATTGTTTTATATAGAGCAATATTTTGAGGCGTTAATTGAACCGTTGCTCCTTTTTTAGGAATCCACATAGGACCAAAATTATCCTGGTTCCATTTAAAATTTGTTGTGTCCATTGGAAAACAATCACCTTGTGGTATGCCTTTGGCCATGCGTCCTCCAACGGTATCGGCTAAACGAATAATAACATTAGGTACAGATTGGAGATTTTTTACATCTTCATCTGTCAAACTATAGTAATTTGGTATGATTTCGTTTCGCTCGTTGGTGATATTGTAAATATTCAAATCGTCTTTGACATCTTCGCCAAGGTCGTATCCAGTCGGTAGCATACCTACTTGGTACACAAACTGTTGGTATTTTGGTTTGTAACCCAATTGTCCATTTATATACAATACACGATCACGAATTTCGAGTGTATCGCCTGGAATGCCTACACATCGTTTGATATAATTTTCTTTTTTATCTACAGGTCTATTGTTCTCCTTGTCTTGAGGCCAGTTAAACACCATGTCATCATTACGTTCTATACTGCTTAGTCCAAAAATACGTTTATAAGACCATTTAACTGATTCTGAATATGATTTGCCACCAAAAAATGGCATGGTATGATGAACAAAAGGGACAGCCAATGGGGTCATAGGTAAGCGAGGACCGTAGTGCATTTTACTGACAAACAAATAATCGTTGACTAACAACGATTTCTCCATCGATGGCGTAGGGATAGTATAGGCTTCAATAAAAAAAGTACGGATTATCGTAGCTGCAACTATAGCAAATACAGCTGCATCGAGCCACTCGCGTATAAAACCTTTCTTCGGTTTGGGTTTCGATTCAGTGATTTTTGACAAAAAGGGAATATTCATGCGTCAGTTCGGATTGAAAAGTAAAAGTAATACTTTGAATGATAATAAAAAGTGAAAGTTGATACTCAATAAGGGTCTACATCTAAAATAACCTGCACTTGTGAGAAATTCTTGCTTGATGTTAGTAAGGCTATTTTATGTTTGAGATCACGTTTTAATTGTTGTATAAAAGGAGTGTCTTTGTTTGCTTTTAGTAAAATTTCTTGCAAATAATAGTTGCGTATACGCGAAATTGCTGGGTCTGCAGGTCCAAATAAAACCATTTTTGGATAATCCTTAAATTCATCCGCTAGTTTTCGAGCAGCCTCTTGTACAATTTCAGGCTTCTTGTGTTTGAGCGTCAGCTTGATGAGTCTTGTAAATGGTGGATAAAGGAATTCATTGCGCATCGCCATTTCTTGCTGATAAAAACTTGAGTAATCATGATGTTGCACCTGTAAAATAGTAGGATGGTTGGTTTTATATAATTGTATCAATACACGCCCCAAATCATCTTTACGACCTGCACGCCCCGATACTTGTTCTAATAGCTGAAATACACGTTCATTGACTCTGAAGTCTGGAGCGGATAACAAACTATCTGCACTCAGTACACCCACCAAATTGACATGCTCAAAGTCTAAACCTTTGACCACCATTTGTGTGCCAACAAGTATGTCAATATCACCTTTTTCAAACTGTCGAATAATTTCATTGTATTTGTTTTTGATGCGCATAGCATCCCAATCAAATCGTTGAACTCGAGCGTTTGGAAATATTTTTTTGATGTCTTCTTCGACTTTTTCAGTGCCAAAACTTTTTGATTCAATCCGATTGCTACCACATGCTGGGCATATAGGGATATAAGGCGATTTGGATCCGCAGTAATGACAATGTAATTGGTCCGTCAATTTATGATAAGTCAAGGAAACATCACAATACTTACATTGTGGAACCCAGCCACAACTCGTACACATTGAAAATGGCGAATAGCCACGTCGGTTTTGAAACAGAATAACTTGTTTCTTATTCGCAATAGACTGCTGAATAGCATCGATTAATATGCTTGAAAAAATCCCTTGTTGTCGTTTCTCTGCTACTTGCTGTTTAGTATCTATAAGTTTTACAGTAGGTAAAGTTGCATTCCCATATCGTTCGTTGAGTTCGACTAAAGTGTATTTGTTTTGTTTGGCATTGTAGTAACTTTCGAGCGATGGTGTAGCTGATCCAAGTATAATATTAGCCTTCATAAGTGATGCTAAATACAAGGATGCATCGCGTGCTTGATAGCGTGGTGCAGGCTCTTGTTGTTTGTACGACGAGTCGTGTTCTTCATCAACAATAATCAAACCAAGATCAACAAATGGGAGGAAAATGGCTGAGCGTGCACCAATAACCACATTGTATTCTTTGCGTTGTATTTTGTGCCATACTTCTACACGTTCGTTGTTGCTAAATCGGGAATGGTAAATACCAATTTTGTTTCCAAATACCGATCGCATCTTTCGGATAATTTGTGCAGTAAGGGCAATTTCAGGCAGCAAATAAAGGGCTTGTTTACCTTGTTCAATACAGTCTTGAATCAGTTTAAAATAAATATGTGTTTTGCCACTGCCGGTAATTCCTTTCAGTAAAACAGGCTTACGTTGTTCAAAGCTTTTTAAAATAGTATGATAAGCTTTTGCTTGTTGAGGGTCTAAAATGTTTTCTTGCAAATCGCCTGTGTATTCAAATCGC
>JBILCF010000004.1:0-40897 GCA_044353325.1 Chitinophagaceae bacterium
TTTTATCTCTATTTTATAATACTGATACTTGGACATTGGAAAAGTGAGTTGTGTTCGAACATAAGCCTCAGAACTATTTCCTAATAGACTCAGATAAAAACTATCTCGTATCACAAACCAATTGTTACGATCATTGCTTCCGCTGAGTCGAACGACTCGATCGGTTTCAGCATTATTCATTTCCAGAATAAACAAATCTATAGGAGTTTTAGCACCATTTTCAACGACTACTGTTTGCCATTCTTCGCCTGTTTGATTTTCTAATATTGCATAGGATACAAAATCGACATCCGATTGATAAGGTGATTCTTTTTTATACAAATAAGGTACCTCTTTACCCGTTTGATCAAACAGGCGCAAATCGTTCATATAAGCGTTCGATTGTGCGCTGATTTCAGGTGATAATTTTATTTTATAAAATCCATCTTTTTTGACCTTATCTACTTTTGACTTATATGCAAATTGTTGTGCGTTAGAATTCAGGATTGAACCCATAACTAACATGACTGCTAAAGTATATTTTTTCATGTTTATATGTATGTTATTCATGTGTTTGTTGTTCTGATTTTGATTGTTCGACCACTTGGTCTTCGACAAAAAGTCCTTTAATTTTTTGGTACATAAATGAAACGACCAACAAGATAACACCGAGTATAATAAAGGCCGCTATTTTTCCTCCTTGACTGACATTGGAAATGTCGTATGCAAACAATTTAACTATAGTCAATGTAAATAAAGACAATGAAATAATTCTAAACTGTTTGATTCTAAGTTTCATACCAAACCACATCAACATCAATGAAATCAAACTCCACAAAATAGGCCAAGCTATTTTAGATGCTCTGCTTGCAATATCCCAATGTTCAAAACCAGGATTATAATCCATATAAACCCAAATATGAACGATTTCGGCACTTAACACAAAACATGTCATAGCAGTCAAAACCCATGCACCAATTTTAAATATTCGATCTTGATAGGTGAAGTTTTGATATACATATCTTATTGCTCTGTAGATAATGTACAAGGCAGCAATTGGTGCTAGACAATGCCATATAAACAAGATTTGACTATGTTGCTCAAACAGCACAATCGTTCTAAAGCTTTGAATTGAATAGTTTGCTATTGGATAACCTATTAGTGTAATAACGCCCAAACCTAAAATCCATTTTTGCTCTAGTAAGGTTCTAAATTTCAACGTATACCAAATCAATCCCGCTACAAACAAATACATATAAACCGATAGCATCATATTGCTAAATGCCATCATACCTGTGCGTACAAACGCTTGATATTTGAGTTCTTGAAAACCTACAATATAGATAACCAACACTGTCACAATTTCTAACAATAGAATATACTTTCGGGCAGGTAAAATCCCCCACAATAAATGGGAATCATTTTCTTTTTTGACAAAATTTAATTTCAGCAGCAATGCAGCCATGACAACTAATCCCGTAATAAAGGCTTTATTGAATACAATAGGCAATAAGTTGATTTGAACTGAATAGTAATTATTTTGCCAATCAAGGATCAAACTAAATATTGTTAAGACCAGAACGACTAAACTTGCATTTTTGAGTAGAGCTAAATTTGACTTTGTTCCAAGCCAAAACAAAATAACCAACTCACATGCCCAAAATAACGTGATATAATTTCCGTCCAATTGCACAGGACCAGCTAAACTTACAAACGTTAGCACCAATGCAATTAAAAGGAAAATGAGATTTTTATCGACTTGTTGTTTGGTATAAAACCAATATGCAAATACGAAATTGAACAAAGCCAACACGATAACAAAAACACCTTGATAATCGCCATGCTGAATATGATTGAGGAAGTAAAGTCCAGAACCTAGGTATAAGAACGTATTACTCAACAAAAACGAAATTTCTAATGCCGCAAACTTTTGCGCATGCTTGACATTGTAAATAATTAAAGTAGCAAAAAACACTATATAAAATAATGATGCAAAAACTAATCCGCCTGAAGCATGACCTTTCGTTACGTCAAATTCATTTAAAGTCCAAATCGTAAAAATCAAAACTGTGAAGGCATAACCAATCCAATTGAGCAAATTCCATTTTTTAAAATTGGCCAATACAAACATACCGACATTCAATATGAGCATATACGAAAATAATATCTGATAATTGCCAGAGCCATTGCTGACAAAAAACGGCGTAGCAAAACCTCCTACAAGTGCAATAACAGCCATTTCTTTTTTATCATAAATCAATGATAAAATAATAGCGAAAATGGTAATCACAACCATAGCTGCAAATGCGCCAACTTGCGGCAGTAAATGATAAGATTGGTATGCTTGATAAATAGAAAAATAAAATACAGCTACGCCACCGCCAGCTAATATCGAACTAAACGCTCGATAGTTTTTGCTCAATCGATGTGCCACACCAACCAATAAAGTCCCTGCAAGTAGACCAATTAAAATTTTTCCAGCATCAGTAATCAGGTTACGATCTATGGCCCATTTAACCGTAAAAAATATTCCCAATACTAAAATACCTATACCCACCAAACTAATCAATTTCTCACCTATAAACTGTTCAAAGTCTGTCTTTTTCTTTGGCTTCGGCGGTTCTGATATCGGTTTTATTTGATTTAGTTGAGTAAGAACGGAGGGCTCTTCTATTTCTATTGGTGCCTCAACAGGTGGTTCTGGTATTATAGCTTGAACTTCAGGCAATGACTCCTCTACTTTCTCTTCTAAAGGAATTACTTGAGGTATATGTTCATGAATTGGCTGTGGCGATACAATAGGTGGTTTCTCCACTATTGGCTGTTCTGTATTTTTTGCCACTTCTTGACTTGTACTAACCGGTTTTGGTTCAGCTAATGTTTGTTGCACTTGATGTAAAGCTTTTTTCAATTCACGAATCTCTATCATCAAGTCTGAGACTTTCGAATTGGTATTCCACGAGAAAAAAACTGGCACAATAAAGACTGCAATAAGAATTAGGATAAGTAAAACTATGGCTCCTTCCATAACAAGAATATTTATTCAAATATACCTCCACAGATGTTAAAAAATATGGAAAATATGGAACACACCAATCCAGAGGTTCAACATTCATTTTTGCAAAACCTCATAAAGCAAATTCTAAATTACTGTATAGTCTATGGTTCTAAGACCATTTCATCGACATCTTGCTTCATACACCATTTCTGACCATTCGATCCTGTGACACATATTTTGATGCAATCCTTTGGTTCATAGGGCGAAACTTCAAACGACAATTTAAAAGACACACTATCCATTTCATCGTCGCCTACAAGTAGTTTGGCCTCTTCGAGCGCCATTTCAAAAATACATTTTCCAATTATTGATAGGATTGTACGCCATTTTGGTGAGCTGTAATTTAAGCTCGTGTCAGCTTAGCCATAGTTTGATTTTTAGGCTAAAGTAAACAATTTTGGGAAAGATATTAATTTATTGAAACAAAAACGGATTCACAATTCCTCTATAATCTATCAAATCCATCTTAAGTGACCCGAACAAAATATCAGCCTTGGCGCGTATAGGAATATGATTTTTATCGTCGCTCAACCAGACTATCATATCTTCCTCTCGTTTAAATACACGTCCCTTTTGAAGTACGGGCACAAATTTCAAACATTTAATTCTACCCCAATCGCATTTGATGGTTTCACGACCTTTAAACTTGATTTGTAAATTATACATCTCTCCATCAACAATTGTAGGTACCGAAAACAGTTGACCTTCTTTAGCATTGCTCAAATCCATGGTTCGTGCCAGATAAAAACCCGACAACATATCTTGTGTGTTTTGCCAAATATCTACCATTTTATTGTTGCCAACATTTACCTTGTTTTGTTGATGATGAAAGATATAATCTTGTGCTATTTTATACCCACCTTCATCTACCCGACGACCAAAAAACCACGGTATCATAGCCGATTCATCGATATAGGTTTCGTATCGGTCTCGTATTTTAAAAAAGAAATCAAACGTACCTTTAGACTTCCCTATACCAACAATATGATAGGTATTTCGGTCGCTAAATTTTTTATTTTCATTTGCAACTTCTATCGTTGCTATCGCTGCATCTATAAAACCATAGTGAATTCGGTACGTTAATTTTTCACCGCGTTTAAACGCTTCATTTTGCACTGTTCTAAAATTAGCTTGTGCAGTCCAAGATGTCAATATAAAAAGCAAGGCTATTCCAACATATTTCATAGTAAGTTCTTTCTTAAGTTTCCAATTTATGTTAGTTTAGACTATAGCAACCCATGGTTAGTTGCCGCTTTTACGTTTCATTAAGTTAATTAAACTAAAATCTTTTTTGTACGTTAGGTATATGGAATACGAATATTCAAACAATTGATTCCCTAAATCGTAGTAAGGTTCAAAGCGAATATCCACCGAAAGTCCTTTCTGTATAGGTCTTTGGTATAGTAATCTAAAAAACAACAATGACCTTGTTTGATCGATATATCCTTGTTGTCCATACTCCGACGCAACCGATCGAAACAAAAATCCACCACGACTTGATATATATTGATCGCCTTGCCAATATCCAACAGATGCTGCAATATCATATCGTGTTACAGCAGTCATATTGAGTAAAAAACCTTGACCAGCAGAAAATGCAGTCGCTTTGGTTGGTGATAAATTTCGATACAACGTAAAATAGTTATCTGTGTTTATCTCTTTAATCCATCCATTCGGTTTGTATGAAAGTGTAAAACCTACTGCTACATTAGCCATTGTTTCGAGCGGCAGACCAATTGTATCTATTTGCCCGCCGCGATGCGTTACCAGTCCTTGCAAAGGCAAGGTTAGGTTCATTTTTTCAGTTTGTATCAATTTAATTCTAGTAGAATGACCAGCAGAAAATTGCTCTTGATAATTTGAATTTAAATATTGCATCACCTCCCAATTAATCCACGTATCACTCCAAAGTTTTGGTCTATCAATTTTAATTTGTAAGCCATTTTCTATCGGATGAAATACATATCGTTCATAATTGTAAATAGGCTCTATCAGTCGATGCGAAAAATTACCTTCAAGCGTTCCAAACAAAAAGGAATAGCCATTTTTTTGCATTTTCAAACTTAACAATGGACTCACTCTTCGTAAGGTATTGTTGCCAAAATCCGACAACAAAAACACACCTCCTTGCAAGCGAACATGTTTGCCTGCTTGGTAAGCCATTTGGGTTGACAATTGCGTACCCATCATGGTATAGCCTGTTGCTATTTTTCCAAAGTATTCATTGTTCTTCAGGAAATTTCTATTCTCGATCGACAACATAATTTTCTCTTCGTTGCTATCGCTTATTTCGATATGGCTCTCCAACAATCTATTATCGATTTGCGCATACGTCTGTGTATGTAAAAGTGTTGCAAGAAATACTATTCGAACGAGTTTTATCATCTTGTTTTATTTATTTTTTTATCATTCATTACATAGCCCAACCCAGCAACAACCAACCCACAACGATGAGCGGTGCAGGAATTTTGGAATACATCAGCAGGTTAAACGTAATAACAACAACAACAATATTTGACCATTCAAAGGGTACAGAATGAAAAAGTATTAAAGCAGACGTCCACATAATACCCACTACGACTGCATGTATACCTTCTAATGCTCTAAAAATGACGGTATATTGTTTTAAATTTTGATAGATTGGGAAAAAGAAAAAAAGCAACAATGTACTAGGCAAAAACACACCAATGGTAGCTACAGTAGCACCCAACAATTGCGCCTGCCAGCCAAAATCGCTCATACTCATACCGCCTATGTATGCACAAATGGAAAACACAGGACCGGGTATAGCATTGACCATTCCAGCTCCGGTCAAAAACTGCGAAGGCGACATGTATTGACCTATTTGTAAATGTTCGGGACGAACGACAAACTGTTCATACATCATCGGAATTAATGCATGACCACCACCAAATACAAAACTCCCAAAGCGATAAAAATTTTCAAACAAATTGAATGCTCTTGCATAGTGCCAATGCTGCACGCGAGCTATTTCTGAAAGCACCCCAGCTATTATAAAAATGACCAAAAACCATAAAATATTAATCCATTTAATAGGTTTACGTGTTATGATTGTATCTGGTATGCGCTTGTCGCTAAAATTTGATACTACACCACCAGCAACGATTAACACTGGAAAAACCCAAGGACTTCGCAACAAAAATGTACACAAAGCAGCAATAGCCATAATAATATAAGTCGCCTTATGATTTACGCTTATACGCATAGCCTTGTAAGCAGCATATGTCAAAAAACCAACCGCCATGGGTTGAATAAATTTAAACAAATTGGTTTGTATGGCCTTAGCATCAAAGTACTGTATCAAGAAAGATAAACCTCCCATCATAATAGTGGCTGGCAAAAGCCATATTAGAAGTGTGATGATAGCCAACCCAATTCCGCCCCGTTTGTATCCTATCAGTGTAATGGTTTGTGTAGATGATGGACCAGGCAACATTTGACAAAAAGACATATAATCGACCAATTCCTCTTGCGTAATGTCTTTGCGTTTTTCTACAAATGTTTTCAGCATCATACCGATATGACCCTGTGGGCCGCCAAAGGCAGATAAAGAGTACTTCAACACCTCTTTCAGAAACGGTATATGCCTGATGATGTTCAAAACGAGCCGAAAGATACTCATAGATTGAAGAATATCCCAAGAAACCTTTTATGAGCAACTGAGAATGATTAGTTTTGTGAGGTATGACTATTCTCGAAAACCAGTCTTTAAAACCTTACAACACATTTCATATTGATGAAAGTGCAACTTATTTTGGTACAATTCATACCGAACAAGAATTGTTAGAATTGTTTAATCATCCTATTGTCCAAACAGAACCATTATCATTTATTGGCGGTGGAAGTAATATTTTATTGACCAAAAAAAAAGAAGGCTTAGTTGTTTGCAACCGCATTAAAGGTATCAGCATAGTGGAAGAAAACGATGAGGAATTAATAGTCCAATTCATGTCTGGCGAATCATGGCACGACTGTGTTATATGGGCTGTAGATCGAGGCTATGGCGGCATTGAAAACCTATCGCTCATACCAGGAACAATTGGCGCTGCACCTATTCAAAACATTGGTGCTTATGGCGTTGAAATCAAAGATGTATTTGTATCGTGCGAGGCCATAGATGTAGCAACTCAAACAAAAAAAACGTTTTGTCTAGATGAATGTCAATTTGGATATCGAGATAGTATTTTTAAACGTCAGAAAAAAGATGCATACTTTATTTTATCTGTTCGACTAAAATTTTCAAAGCATCCAAAATGCAGTATTGAATATGGCGACATTCAAAAAATAATTGAACAAGATTATAACCATGAAGTTACGATAAAGAATGTTTCGAATGCAGTGATTCAAATTCGCTCTTCAAAGTTACCAGATCCTGCAGTTATTGGCAATGCGGGCAGTTTTTTCAAAAATCCTGTAGTAGAACACTCCATCTATGAACATTTATCAATCTCTTATCCTTCTATGCCGCATTTTGAGTCTTCAAACGGAGTCAAAATTCCAGCAGCTTGGCTCATCGAACAGTGTGGTTGGAAGGGTTATCGCAATGGCGATTTTGGCGTTCATGAGCGACAAGCGCTTGTTTTAGTTAATTATGCAGAAGCAAGTGGTCAAGAACTTTTAGGACTTTCAACCGACATCATAACATCTGTACAACAACGCTTTAACATCCTATTAGAACGCGAGGTTAATATCTGGTAAAAACTGGCCCGCCTAACATTTCATTATGTTTATAAAAACCTAACTCCCAATTTATGGAAGTTCATCAAGTTACATTTGTAATACAATAAATGAACTGCTATGAACAAATTGACTAAAATACTGATCTTTGGATTCGGAATTGCATTAAGTTGTTTTTTATACTCTTTTACTTCCATCAAAAAAGTATCAAATAATGAGTGGCATGGTATAGCAAGTTATTACCATCCAAAATTCAATGGTCGAAAAACAAGTACTGGAGAAATTTTTAGCAATACAAAATTTACAGCTGCAAATAATTTTCTCAAACTTGGCACTTTAGTTCGTGTCACAAACAAATTGAATGGATCGAGTGTTGTAGTCAAAATCAATGATCGCATGAATAAATCTAACAAACGTTTGATTGATTTATCTCAAGCAGCTGCAAAAAAACTTGGCTTAATACATCAAGGTGTTGGAGAAGTTATCCTTGAAGTCATCGATTTTGAAGATCAGATTGCCAATGTCAATACCCTTTGGAATACACGTTCTTAAAGTTTTATCTATATTTACGTCATGTTTTGGCGAATCCTACTCATACTACTCTTCTATCCTGTTGTACATTATGGTCAACACGTTAAACCTAAAAAGGAGGTCAAAGAAGGTATTGCGAGTTATTATCACGCTAAATTTAATGGACGTAAAACAGCTACAGGTGAGATTTTTAGTAACCAAAATATGACAGCGGCTTCTAACCATTTTCCCCTCGGAACCATGGTTAAAGTTACCAACAAAAAAACAGGGAAATTTGTGATTGTCAAAATAAATGATAGAATGGCAGCTAGCAATCATCGCATCATCGATTTAACCGAAAAAGCAGCCAAAGAATTGTGTTTTATGGATAAAGGTATTTGCGTAGTTACTGTAGAGAAAACGAATGGCAAATCTGAAGAAATCATTTTGAGTGATGAAAAAGGAGACTCTTTATCAACCAAATAAAAGTTTACTTTACAAGTACCAACTTATTATATAATTAGATAACAATTCATTATTCAGAATATTTCACTTTTACCAATATAAAAACTACTTTAGCGGTAAGTAATTATACTATGCAATACGAAATCAAGCAATCTGGCAAATTTAAATATGTTATGGAAGGCCAAGGTGAAAGTCTTATCCTCTTACATGGTTTATTTGGTGCTTTAAGTAATTTTAAAGACCTCGTCGATTTCTTTAAAGAAAAGTATACGGTTTACATCCCCATGCTACCCCTTTATGACCTTACTAATTTAGATACATCTGTTTCAGGATTGGCCAAACATGTTTCTAAATTTATTGAAATGAAAAATTTAACCAATGTACATCTACTTGGCAACTCCCTTGGTGGTCATATAGCATTGGTGTATGCCTTAAAACATTCCGATCGCGTCAAAACAATTACATTGACAGGCAGTTCGGGTTTGTTTGAAAATGGTATGGGCGAAACCTATCCTAAACGCGGTGACAAAGATTATATCCGCAAGAAAGTAGAATTGACATTTTACGATGCTAAATCTGCTTCTCAAGAATTGGTTGATGAAGTTTACAATATTGTAAACAACAGACTTAAAGCAGTTAAAATAATTTACTTAGCAAAATCTGCCATTCGGCATCATTTAGGCGACGAACTTCAAAATATAAAACAACCGGTTTGTCTAATTTGGGGTAAAAATGATACAATTACACCACCAATGGTTGCTGAAGAATTCAAAAAATTACTACCTAATTCAGAACTTCATTGGATCGATCAATGTGGACATGCGCCTATGATGGAAGTACCTACTGAGTTTAATGCCATATTTAGCGAATTTTTAAGCAAACATTAAAGTCATTTTTGCTTGAAACTCAATAATTTAATTGATATTTACGTTTATTAATCTAAATGAATACCCAAAGTCTTATTTCATACGAGTTGCCTGTGCTTTCGCTTAGTGATAGTGGTACCAAAGCCATGCGTTTAATGAACGAGTATCGTGTGTTTCATTTACCCTTGGTGCAACGCGACAATTATTTAGCACTCATTTCCGAAGATGATTTATTGGATTGGGATACACCTGAAGAAGCGCTTTCCTTGGCTGAATTCGTCAATTTTAGACCTGCTATTCAAGCTCAAACTCATCCATTTGAAGCTATGAAACTGGCCAAAGATTTTAACTTATCTGTCGTTCCTGTTGTGGACCAACAAAACCATTATGTTGGCGTAGTGACTATTGAAGGTTTATTCAATTTTACAGCTGATAATAATGCAGTGACAGAACCTGGCGGTATATTGGTACTTGAAATGGAACAACGCAATTATAGCTTATCCGAAATATCTCGTATTTGCGAAAGCAATGACATTTCAATTTTGTGTTTATTTGTGAAGACAAAAGACGAAAGTGGTATGCAACATGTTACTTTAAAAGTAAATAAAACAGATGTTCAAAGTCTTGTAGCTACATTCGAACGTTTCAGCTACAATATCGTAGAAACCTATGCAATAGAAAATCATAAAGAAGATCTTCGTTCCAACTATAACCAATTGATGCATTTTATCAATATTTAGTTTTCAGTCTAAACTTGATATGAGTTAAAAATAAGTTTCGATTTAAAAATCCTAGCAAAAAAAAAGAAAGCTTATGCTTTCTTCTCTAATGCTTTTCTTCTAGCTGCGGTACGTGGTCTCATTTTACCGAAAGATCCTTTAAAGATTTTACCACGTTTTGTTTTTTTATCGCCTCTGCCCATTTTATTATAATTTTAGAGGGCAAATATACATGTTTATCTCAAACATTCTTCTTTTTCCTTTGTGGAATGTGAATCAATAAAAAAAGTCCGCACTTGCGGACTTTTCGATTGTACAATGTACAATAATTTATTTCGCAACTTTAGTGCTCAATTCTTTACCAGCTTTAAATTTCGCAACTTTTTTTGCTGCAATTTTAATTTCTTTACCAGTTTGAGGATTACGTCCGATACGAGCAGCACGCTTAGAAACTGAGAATGTACCAAATCCTACTAAAGTAACTTTATTACCTTTTTTCAATGTAGCAGTTACTGAATCTGTAAATGCGTCTAACGCAGCTCCAGCTTGAGTTTTAGTACAGTCGGCAGCTTTTGCCATTGCTTCGATTAATTCCGCTTTGTTCATGATTTAAATTTTTTTGTGTAATGAATAATGTGTTTAACACCGCTAAAATACTACGTTTTATTAGACTGCAAAACTTTTTTTTCGCTGAAAGCCTCATGAATAAAGGATTTGCACATTTTATTCACATTTTAACATTTACGAAACCCTTTATCGACCTACATTTCAGCTAATCTACTTTCCTCATCACAGTGCGAAATGCTATAAATTGGTTGCCAAATCGTTGAAAGCCCTTTTCGCGTAGCAGCGGCGCATGCTGTTCGATGTATGTTTCGTAGCGTTCTTTCGTATCTGTATAATACTGTGCGATGTAGGTTATACCTTCATCATCTTGCTGAATAGGGTCAATTAATTCATGAAGTGCATACGAGTCAAAAGCGCCAGTAGCAAGCACTTCATTTAAATGTTCTTGCTTCATCCAAGCAAGCCATTCTTCTGCAATATTGGGGGTTACTTTGATGGTTACGTTGTAGATATACATGTTAGTAGAAAGTATTTAGTAGTTAGTATTAAGTAGATAGTGTTAAGCAGTTTATATCATGTAGATAGTGTTAAGCAGTTAGTATTATGTAGTAAGTAATCTTCAGATAGTCTTAAAATATTATTTCTTAATTCATAAATTTCGTACTAATAATTTTCGTTTTTTTTAGACTTGAGTATTGTGCTTTGTACTATCTACTTTTTACTTTGTACTCCTAAAGTTTAAACATTAATCACTAGCTCAACTGGACAATGATCGGAATGTTTTACTTGTGGTAAAATTGCTGCATCGTGAACAGCATTTATTAAATCATTAGAGACATTAATATAATCTATACGCCAACCTTTATTATTTGCTCTGGCATTGGCTCTGAAACTCCACCAACTATACTGATGAGGCTCAGGATTTATCTGACGAAATGAATCATGCATACCAAGGCCAAAAAACTGATCCATCCATGCTCGTTCTTCTGGCAAAAATCCACTCGAATCCTTGTTACCCTTTGGATCGTGAATATCGATAGCTTTATGACAAATATTATAATCACCCGCTACGATAAGTTTAGAATTCTTCGCAAGCAAATTAGATTTAAGCATGTCTAAATATTCTTCTAAAAATACCATTTTGTAGGCTTGTCTTTCATCGCCACTACTACCACTAGGAAAGTATGTATTGATCAAATAAAAGTCAGGAAATTGGAGTTGCAATACTCGTCCTTCGAAATCTGCTTGTTCTAAGCCACAACCATATATCACCTCCAAGGGTTTGAGTTTGGTAATAACACCTACACCACTATATCCTTTCTTTTGTGCCGAAAACCAATAGCAAGTGTATCCTAACGCTTCAAATAACGCTGTAGGAATATCTGCTTCATTGGCTTTTATTTCTTGAAAACAATAGATATCTGCTTGATGTTCTTGAATCCATTCGAGTAATCCTTTCGTGATTGCGGATCGAATCCCATTGACATTGTATGATACTATTTTGACCATGTTGTGCTTTTTTTGTAAAAAATAAATGAGGCTTCCTTACGAAAGCCTCATTAAAATAAAATTATGTTTAGAATTAGTTTTTAGTCACGCGGCGAACACCAAGTATTTTACCATTAACATCAGAAAACTGAAGCAAATAAACACCGTCAGCTACATTGTCCAATGGTACACGAATTGGGTTAGGTGTAGTTGCATCAATATCAAATTTAGCAACTCTACGACCAACAACATTTATTACATTCATTGAGGCTACTTTTTTATCATTGATTGTGATGTTGATGAAGCTTGAAGCTGGATTAGGATAAACAGTTACAATATTGTTGTTCTCGAAATCTTTCACTTGAGTAGCCCAGGTTTTGAAAACAAAGGTCATAGGACCATAATTTGTAGTAATGGTTACATATTGATTACCGTCTGCAGCAGTAGTTGCCGCTTTCATATCTACATACATGATGGCTTTAGCACCTGGTTGTAAAGTAAAATCATGAGAAGCACTATTGTATGCGTAACATGTAGTAGGATCGCAAAGACCAAGACCTTCCCATCCAGTCAATAACAAATCTGAAGATTTATTCCAAGTAATTACAGCAGGGCCAGCAGTGTTGTTTATAATTGAATCTTTCAACGAATGAACATAACCATCTTTTGGAAAACCATTGTAGACAACAGTGTCATGCATTATAGTTACTTGAGCAAATGATTGTGATGCTGCAAAGGCTGTCACAAGCAAAGTAAGTATTAATTTTTTCATTTTTTACTATTTTAATTTAATGCAATATACTGACTTTTAAGTATTCATGATGAATTTTATGTTATTTTTTTTATAATTAAAAATTATTGTACATTCGTACTCTAAAATAACACTTATTTAAATGAAAAAATTATTACTCTCAATGCTTGCTTTAGCAAGTTTCACTGCAGCAAATGCGCAAGTTATTTGGCAAGAAAATTTCGAAGCAACTGTAGGTTCTGCACTTCCGGCTGGATTCACACAAACAACACTTGCAACAGACGGTGGATGGAAAACAGGAATTGCTTCAGGTTTATCTTCCCAAAATTTTCCATTTATGGAACATACTCGTTTTATCGCTACAAATGACGATGCATGTAATTGCGACAAAAGCAATGATTTATTAAAAACACCATCAATGAATTTGAGCGGTTATGCTTCTGGTGTTTATCTTCAATACGATTTAGTTTTTGCAGGTAGTACATATCAAGGTGCTACTGAAACTGCAGAAATTCAATATTCAATCAATGGCGGAACAACTTGGACTCAGCTTGGCACTATCGCTGGAAACAATAATAACGGTTGGGTAACTCGTGCTGTATTATTACCAGCAGCAGTTTTAGGACAAAGCAACGTTATGCTTGCCTTTAAATATAACGATGGCGGCGGATGGTTATTTGCAATGGGATTAGATAACATCAAAGTTTTAGTACCACCAGCTAAAGATGCAGGAGTTTCTAATGCTTTCTCTCGCAAATACAACAATAATGCACCTGTATTTACTGCTACTGTAGCTAACTGGGGTTCTTCTCCACTTACTTCTGTTACTTTAAATTACCAAATAGGAGCTAATCCAGCAGTTTCTCAAAACTTCCCTATTAGCCCAGCTTTGAACTATACTCAAAGCCAACAAGTATCTTTTAATCCAGCTACTTTAACTGTTGGAAACTACAACAACTTGAAGATTTGGGTTTCAGATGTAAACGGAACTGGTCCTGATGCTAATTTAGTGAACGACACATCTACATTTAACACTTATCCTATTTATGTTGCTAGCCAAACAGTTTCTAGAAATGCATTAATCGAAGAGTTTACTTCATCAACTTGCCCTCCATGTGCAAGTCTTAATGTAACATTTGATCCTTTATTAAATTCAAACAATCCTAATACAGGTTCAAGAGTTAATGTAGTTAAATATCAAATGAACTGGCCTTCACCAGGTAATGACCCAAGTTACAATCCTGATGGTTTAGCACGTAGAAATTTTTATGGTGTAAGTGGTATTCCTGATGCATATGCAAACGGACGTACAAGCTTATCTGCACATGACCAAGCTGAAATTGATGCAGCTAAAGCTGAACCAGCATTTGCTGACATGACTGCAACATTAGCTAAAACAGGTAATACATTTACTGCTAACTTAAGCATTACACCTTATGTAACAGTTCCTACTGACTCAAGATTAGCTGTTTATCAAGCTATCATGCAAGATCATTATACTTACCCAGGTGCTTCTACTACACAAAAAGAGTACTACCATGCAATGAGAAAAATGCTTCCAAATGGTACTGGTAAAATGTTATCTACATTAACTTCAGGTACTGCAATTACTTCAAATGATAGTTATACATTCAATGCTCCAGTTGGTACTCCAACACAAGGTAGCTATGACTTATGGAATGGTTTTGGCAAATTGGAATATGTTGCATTTGTACAAGATACTGTTACTGGTGATGTATTGCAATCAGTTTCTGCTTCAATAGCTTTGAGCTTAGTAGAACTTAGCGAAAATCAACAAATTGGTTTATATCCTAATCCAGCAAATGACTTCTCAGTAGTTGCTGTTAAATTCAATAGCGAAACTAAAGTTAGCTTAGCAATTGTTGATATGTCTGGAAAAATCATCTACAAAAAAGACGAAGCAACTATACCTGCTGGTCAACAAGAAATAGCAATCAATACTTCTAACTTCCCTACAGGAACTTATTCAGTTATTGTAAAAACACCTTATGGTGATATGAAAGAAAAATTAGTTGTAAAACACTAAACATATCTTTATAATTTTAAAAAAACGCCTCTTTATGAGGCGTTTTTTTATTGCATACAATAGTGTAATTTTACACGATGCGAACCATACAAGCAGCGTTTATTTTTGATGGAAATAAAATACATCGAAATGCTTATTTGACAATTACGTTGCAAGGTGAGATTATTTCACTGTCAGACACAGCACCTGCTGATACTTTAATTGAATGGTTCAATGGATTGATTCTACCAGGGATGATCAATTCACATTGCCATTTAGAACTCTCTCATTTAAAAGGGGTCATACCTAAACATACAGGCCTAGTCGATTTTATTCTTAACATTAATACCAAAAGAAATCTAATTGATTCAAATCAAATACAACAACATATCGAACAAGCTGAACTGGAAATGGTCCGTAACGGCATAGTTGCAGTTGGGGATATTTGCAATACAACAGATACTTTATCAATCAAAGAAGACAAGACACTTTTCTATCACAATTTTATCGAAACTTTTGGCTTACTGGATCAGAATGCATTACAACGATTTAATGAAAAGGTTACAATTCTTCAGCAGTTTCAAACGATACAAAATTCAAGTATCGTAGCACATGCTCCTTACTCGGTTTCTGACAAACTTTTTCAGTTGATAGACGAGTTTGATCCTCATCAACTCTCTACGATACACAACCAAGAATGTGAAGCCGAAAACGAATTAAGTCTATATGGAAAAGGTGATTTCATTCGCTTATTTCAAATCATATTACAATCTGAATCGATTAATTATTCTCCTACAGGAAAATCCTCCTTGCAGACTTTCTTACCAAAATTTAAACACCTACAACATCTTATATGTGTTCATAACACACATACTTCAAAAGTTGATATCGACTTTGCTAACAGTACCAACAAAAATATCTTTTGGTGTCTTTGCCCCAATGCAAATTTGTATATCGAAAATAACCTACCCGATGTAGAAATGCTATACCTATCAAATAGTAAAATTGTAATCGGAACTGATAGTTTAGCTTCCAACGAAGTATTAAATATTTGGCATGAACTATATACTTTGCATAGCCATTTTCCACTCATACCTATAGAGGACAAACTAAGCTGGGCTACCTATAATGGAGCTTTGGCTTTACGTATGGAAAAACATCTAGGACAGTTTAAATACGGAATGACTCCAGGTATTATTCACATAGAACAATTCAGTTTAGAAAATCCTTTTGATGCAAATGCTACTATCAATGTATTGGCGAAAGCGAGTGTCTGTGAGTAAAGATTTTTATAACTTCTTCAAACCTAATCTACTTATTCCTTCTCACATTGGGTTTGACATACTGAGTATTTTCTGGTATATCGGTGTATTTGGCTGGTCGTTTATTTTTATCCAAAATCCATACATTATTAGGTTGCTGCTTATTGATATGCGGCAAAGTTTTTAACTTCAATGAAGCTGCTGTACTATCATTTCCTGCTGCTAGCGTATAATCTTTTTCATAGATGACTTCATCTACTTGATACTCAACTACACGATCTACCTTCGATGTCAAAGGATCGTAATATGTCCAAAAACCATGTTTGACATAGCCAGTTGCAGATTTGATGCGCACGGGTTTATCTATATTCGTCACTGGATCTTCGACATAAATTGTATCGTAATCAAACTTAGATCGTAATGCTAAATAATTACCTGCACAATACAATTTACCATGATCAAAATATCGGGCTTCACCGTCTTTAAGTCCTTGTTTGTAATTTTCTTCTGAAGATATTCTACCATCATTGTCGTAGGTAACCCATTTGCCAATTTTAATGTTGTTTTCAAAAGGTCCATATTCATAAAAAGAAGGCTCGTTGTAGCGGGATTCTTGATGAATCAACCAATTGCCCCATCGTGCTTTTTGATCATCCAATTTATTAATCGTATCCCCATTTTCTAGTACTTCGTAAGATACAATTTTGGGTTTGGATATTTGCACCTGAGCTTGTACCACTTTCGGTAATGGCTTTTTTTTCTGTGCCAAAACATCTATGGTAGTGCAAAGCGTAACAAGAAAAAAAACACCATACAACGACAGCTTGAAAAAAGAATATGAGGTTATAGTATTTTGCATTCGTATTGCAATAATAACTAAAATGATGCTTATTTTATTTTCTTATCCCTATTTTAGCGACAATTAATTTTATTTCCATGTTCAAATCTTTCTTTTCGGCATTTGTTTGTTTAGTAATTACACATTTAGCGCAAGCGCAATCTACTCCTCTAGATCAATTGCAAAGCAATGGAACAATAAGTTCAAACTCTCCACTCAACGGAATTCCTTTTAAAAACATTGGACCTACTGTGATGAGTGGACGGGTTACGGACATCGAAGTAAACCCCAATAATACAACTGAGTTTTATGTGGCCTATGCCAGTGGTGGTGTTTTTCATACGGTCAACAATGGCTTATCGTTTACACCTATTTTTGACCACGAAGCATCCATCACAGTTGGTGATATGGCTATGGACTGGAATACACGAACACTTTGGGTTGGAACGGGCGAAGTTAATTCATCACGCTCTTCCTATGCAGGTACTGGTGTTTATGTTACGCAAGACAATGGTAAAACATGGAAGCATAGAGGACTTGAAGAAAGTCATCATATTGGCAAAATAGAACTTGTGCAAAAACAACCCAATACACTTCTCGTTGGCGTACTTGGTCATTTGTATACACACAATAAAGAACGAGGCATATACAAAACAACAGATGGTGGACAAACATGGAAACAAACCTTATACATCAACGACAGTACAGGCTGTGTAGACCTTATAGCAGACCCACTAAACCACATGGTATACTATGCAGCTACTTGGACAAGAAGCCGCACCGCTTGGAACTTTAATGGCGTTGGGGAAGGTAGCGGAATTTATAAAAGTACAGACGGCGGAGACCATTGGACTTTGTTAACTAATGAGCAAGCTGGTTTTCCTATTGGCAAAAATGTAGGTCGAATAGGATTATCTATTAGTCGTTCCAATCCACAAATTGTATATGCATTACTAGACAATAATTTTAACCAAGATGAAAAGGAAGATGAAAAAGAACCTAGACTTACAGCACGTGAACTATCAACGATGTCGGATGTTGAATTTTTTAAAATAGAAGACAAAAAAATTCAAACCTATCTAAAGACCAATGGCTATCCTAAAAAGTATACCGCAGAAAATGTAAAAGAAAGTGTTCGACAAAAAAAATACACAATTAAAGATATAGCAGATTGGAAGCTTGCCGATGCAGATGCAAATCTATTTAATACACCTGTAAAAGGAGCCGAACTATATCGAAGCAATGATGGTGGTAAGACCTGGAACAAAACACATTCTAATGTGCTCGAAGGCGTTTATTTTACGTATGGTTATTACTTTGGCACCCTTGCCGTTTCGCCGCTCGATCCCAATAAAGTATGGATAGCTGGCTATCCTATTTTGAGTAGCAATGATGGCGGTAAAACATTTAAACAAATCGATGGAGAGAATTGCCATCCAGATTATCATCGCATATGGGTTAATCCAAACAATGATCAACACCTTATTACAGGCAATGATGGCGGTATCAACATCACGTACGATGCTGGACAAATTTGGTACAAAGCCAACAATCCAGCAGTAGGTCAATTTTATGCTATTGCAGTAGATCAAGCAGATCCATACAATGTCTATGGTGGCTTGCAAGACAATGGCACTTGGGCAGGACCTGCAAATCATACCGAGTCAGTAGCCTGGCAACAAAGTGGTGAATACGCTTACAAAGGTATTGGCGATGGCGATGGTATGCAGGTGCAAGTCGATACTCGAACCAACAATGAAATTTATCTTGGGTATCAATTTGGCAATTACTTCAAGTACAATAAAGCTACTGCATCCTACGACGAAATCAAACCTGTGCACGATATTGGTCAAAAACCTTTTCGATTCAATTGGCAAACACCCATTCACTTGAGCAAGCATAATCAAGATATTTTTTATATGGGTTCCAATTGTTTTCATCGCTCATTGCAACAAGGCGAAAAGTTAGAAACATTAAGTGCCGATTTAACTTCGACCAAACACAAAGGCAATGTACCATATGGAACATTGACCTCCATACACGAAAGTCCTTTGCGATTTGGACTACTGTATGTCAGTACAGACGATGGCAATGTGCATTGCAGCAAAGATGTAGGCTATACCTGGACATCCATCTCAGCAGGTTTACCCAAAGAGCGTTGGGTATCGCGTGTGTTGGCTAGTCAGCACCAAGAAGGTGTCGTCTATTGTAGTTTAAACGGCTATCGAAACGACGATTTTGAGCCTTATGTATTTATGAGTAGCAACTATGGTACAAGCTGGACATCCATAGCTGGCAATTTGCCCAACGAGCCAGTCAACGTAGTACGAGAAGATCCTAAGAATCCTCGAATTATTTATATCGGGACCGACAATGGTTTGTATGTATCCTTCGACCAAGGCAAAACCTATACGAGCTGGACGAGCGATTTGCCTCGCGTAGCCATACATGACATAGCCATACAGGAGCGCGAAAACGAAATCGTATTGGGCACACATGGACGTTCTTTGTATATAAGCAAATTGGATTTGATACAAGAATATGCTAAGGTAAATTCGCAAACATGGGCCTTGTTCAAACTCAACAATCAAAACTGGAATAGCAGACTTGGCAGCAAATATGCATCCTATGCCGAACCTGTATCGCACAAACTTTCCATATCATTTTACACCAAACAAGCTGGTAATTTTAGCTTGAATATCTACACCAAAAAAAATAAACTGGTTCACACCATTCAATACAACGCAAAAGAAGGAATTAATACCATTGCATACAATTTCCAACTAGACGAATCTGCACTTACAGCATGGGACAAAAAACCAAACAAAGCAGACGATGGCAATTATTATTTACCTGCTGGAAAATATACGGTAGAACTTGTGCATCCAAATGGCGAAAAAAAAACACAACTAGTTGAGTTGAGTGAGCGGAAATGATAGCTATTATCAAACATTAAATTATACTAACCAATATAGAAAGTTGCTAGGATGAAACGATTTTCATTTTGGAGCCAAGCTACACAATGCTATTTAGCTACTTCTTTCTACTTTGTGCGCACGGCGCACTAAAGTATAAAGGCTATCTATCATCGACATCTTCATTATTAAGCTGAGTCAATACAGGGCTTTTTGTTCTTACAGTTAAAGTACCTAATTTATCTATGCTTCTGAATTCCGAAGAGGCGAACATTTCGAAGAGGGTGGTGAACAATTTCACTATAGCCTTTTTTTCTTTTTAGCGCATGCTATAGGCAGTTACCCAAACCGCTATCAAAGGATTTGTAATCCTTGTTAGATAATTCTAATTTTTCAACCATTTATAAATTTCAAAGTTCAAATACCTTTTTTTATTCCAAGATAATCATTAGCGCTACTTAACAAATAATCTTCTGCTTTTTCAACTAAACCATTCCTCACCGGATTCAAATGAATATAATTTAACTTAGATTCAAACATTGACATATCCCTAATTTCTATACCATGATAACCTTCTTCCCAAAACCAAATATCCTTACCAACTTTTAATGTTAGTAACAACCACTCTTTTCTACTTTCTTTTGGATTTTCATTTATTGCTTGTACAATTTTTTTCGAAGTGTACTTTTTAAAGTCTCTTATTATATCACTCAGGTTTTCATTCGTTGCGCTTACAATTAAATGAATATGATTACTCATTAATCCCCAAGCATAAATATTTAATCCCTTTGATGCTTGACAATAACACAAGTTTTCAAATAAAATATCACGATAGGTAGGACGTGTAAAAACATCCACCCATTGATGTACCGTAAATGTTACAAAATAAATTGCCCCTTGATCTTTTATTGGATATGCAAATGCCATTTGGCGAATTTAATGTCTACCAGTAATTTAATAATACTTTTTACTCATTTTTATGCTTAGCGGTTTGCAAAACCGCCGATAGCAGTTCGACATTACAAATGTCGAACAGGGTGGTTACTCCTTCGTTGGACGAAATGGTGCATATCGCTCACGAGATGAAAAAACGGAATATAAGTATTCCATTGCTGATTGGAGGTGCTACAACATCTCGAATACATACTGCTGTAAAAATTGCCGAACATTACGAATATGGTGTAGTCCATGTCTTGGATGCCTCTCGAAGTGTAACTGTTGTAAGCGATTTGATGAATGAACATAAAGACCCTTTTTTACAAAATCTAAATCTTGAATATACAACGCTGCGCGAGGATTTTCAACAACGAAAACATGTCAAAAACTTTTTAACCCTAGAGCAAGCTCGACAACAAAAATTTGTTGCAAAAGAAAATTCGACTATCGTAAAGCCATTTTTTTTGGGTACAAAAACAGTGCTTGATGTTGACTTAAACGACATACGAAACTTTATCGATTGGACACCTTTTTTCATCACATGGGAAATGCATGGGAAATACCCAGACATCTTGCAAGATGAAATCGTGGAAAAAGAAGCAAGCTCATTATACCATGATGCGAATGTATTATTGGATAAAATAGTGGCAGAAAAATGGTTGTCTGCCGAAGCTGTATTTGGGATATGGGAAGCTCAACGTGAAGGTGACGATGATGTTTTGATTAAAGAAAAAAATATAACATTAAATTTCCTTCGGCTACAAATACAGAAAGCTGCTGGTCAGGCTAGTTTGTGTTTGGCCGATTTTATATCTGACAAACTGCAAGATTATATAGTTGCTTTTACTGTGACTATAAAAGGTATAGAACCGCACCTTGTGCGCTTTGAAGAAGAACTTGACGACTACCACAAAATAATGTTGCAAGCCTTGGCCGATCGATTGGCTGAAGCCTGTACAGAATTGGTTCATCAAAAAGTACGAACCGAATACTGGAACTATACCGACGATGAGGGATTAACCAACTAAGAATTGATTAAAGAAAAATATCAAGGTATACGACCTGCCCCAGGCTATCCAGCCTGTCCTGATCATACTGAAAAAATTAAATTGTTTGAAATATTAGACGTTCAAAACCAAATTGGGATTTCACTGACTGAATCATTAGCTATGTATCCAGCATCTTCAGTATGTGGTTGGTATTTTGCACATCCTGAAAGTAAATATTTTGGTGTGGGTAAAATACAACGTGACCAACTTTCGGATTATGCACAACGAAAGGGAATGTCTTTAGATGAGATGGAGCGATGGTTAAGACCTATTGTGGATTAGATATATTTTTTCGTTGGAATTGGTATTATAAAAATAATTAGAAGATTTCTTGATTCAATTCTACATCATAGAGAGTCAAAGAAGCGACAGCATTTTTTACAGCATTAAAAAAACAAAAAACAATTTCTTGATGAGTATGATTGATAGAAATGTGTAAGGGATTCACCTATCAGATGTTGACCCACCAAATAAAATCTAAATAATGTTTGGCGGAAGACTAACCAATAGAGATTCCTTGAAATTCGTCATACATTCCATAACCAATTTCTATTTCACATTCAGCGTTTGGTTCTCCAACAATACATTAGTTGCTAAAAGCAACATCATTAAACTATGTCGCTAAGACGCGTTCTAGAACTGCGAACTGCTTGGATGCGTCGGATAACGGATTCTGACGTTTGTGTTTTGATTAAATATCTATAACAAAATACATTTAGACATAGGGTGCAAGCTTGTGCTAGCCCTTGGTGTTAAAATAAACTAGCACTAGCAGGAGTTTGATATTGTCAACAATGAAAGGTCAATGCAATAAAAATTTCTAAGCTTAATGAACATGCTAAATATTGTATGGTCATATTTTACATTTCCATTTATAAAGTGCTCAAAAGCTATTTTCATCTGTATGTTTTAAAAATACAATGGGCTATTTCTTATTTTGCAAAGGAGATTTCACACCGGATTCTTCGTCTGTAGCCTCATAGTTTAAATGCCATCCAGATGCACTTATACTTGAATCGGTAACAAACCAAATTAAAACCTGATTAGTTCGTGAAATAATTATAGGAGGTAAATCTGGTCCGCTAAATGCACTTAATATATTTTCAGGTATTGAAAAACTGCCATCGAAGAGCGATACATAATCTATTTTGGCTTGTGTATTAAATTCATCAAATACAATTTTAATTCGCTTTCCTTGCGGTACCGTAATCAACCATTTACATTCACAATTATTTGAATAATTCATAGCCCCACTTCCATCGCTCAATTCACCTTTTGTTTGCTGATAATAGAGTGCATCATTACAAAATAGTTTTGCTGAATCAATCATCACGGCTTCATATAAAATGGAACAAGGTGACTTCCCTCTTTTACCATCATAAACAACTTTTACTTTGCTTCCATTAATGATAGTATTAATCGGAAATTGCATAGGTGTATAAGCTCGAATAAGCGTGTCATTTGAAAAGAATTTTATCGGGGTTTTGTTATCTTCCCAACTTCCTTTAATAGAAAAGTAACATGCCTGCATTCCACCAAATGGTTCAATCTCCCAATTATTTTTTTTTGATTTTTTTTCTATTATTATTTCTCCTTCCGGAAGTCTTGGATTAAAAAATCTATCCTTTACAGAGTCAACCAAAAGATAACGAACCGCTTTACTTAAATTAAGGAATCCTGAACCCAGTTTGCCGGTATAACTAATATTTAAACTGTCTATGGGGGTGCAAGTATTTTTCAATGCCCTCATAATATCTACAGGCCTTGCAACTGGCTTCATAACTTTAAGTATAGCAGCGCAACCGGCAGCAAGCGAAACAGCAGCAGCGGTTCCATCGTTATAGCTATAAGTATTGTCTTTTGCCGGATGTGGGGCATATACAAATTCTCCCGGAGCTGAGAGGTCTACCTTCTTTCCATAATTGGAACTCTTTAATTTACGAAAGTTACTATCCAGGGCACTCACCGCATATACAGTGCCTATCGAAGAGGGTAACTCACATTGGTCTATATATGAATCACCGGCCGCTGCCATAATTAATATCCCTTTTTTATTCGCCTCTTCAAAGATGTGTCCATATTTTTCCTGGTCATACTTACCAATGCTCCAAGCACACACTATAATATCTGCATTTGACCTCACGGCATATTCTATACCGGCAAAGCCACGTTCATAAGTTAAATTTAATGCTTGGTTACCTATTGCTTTAACTGGTAAAATTTTAATGTATGTAGAGGCCTTGTCTCCAAAACAACGCTCAGCTATTTGTGTAATGGCTCCACTAATCATTGTACCCTGATAAAAGAAAGATTCGCGTCCTTCCGGAATAAATACATTATTATCTTCATCAGCAATATCCCAACCACTGATGTCATCGACAAAACCATTTAAATCATCATCCTTTTCATTACCCGGTATTTCATGGGGATTTATATATATATATTGTTGAATACCTCGGTGGTTTAGGTTGAATCCACCGTCTATCACGGCAACTTTTAGTAAACAATTCGGTTGTTCTTTTTTCAAATCAGGTACATTCAACAATTCATAAGCCCTAAGATTCGCATGAGTTGCAAGTTGAATGGTTGAATCACTTTGAGCTTTTAACGTTAATACCTTGCCACACACAAAAATAAAAAGCAATATATATTTTGCGTTGTTTTTATGGTGTAGTAAACAAAACACTGTGATTATGCGCTGGAATATTGTTAATAAAAAGTGTTTTATTTTCTGATCCTCCCATTTGCCCCATAGAATAAGACGACAAACCTGGCCCTGAACCAGTATGAATAGGAAATCGCCCCCTTAAATCTGGAAGAGCAAAAGTTGTCGAACCATTCCCTCCATAAATTGTTCCAATCAAGGAAAATAATGCTGTATTCTGTGCTATTGATAACAATGTACCATTACACAAATAGGTTCCGCCGGGTGCAAAAGTGCCCGCAAACATTTGGATATTGGCTATGTAATTATCACCACTACCACTACCACCATTACTAGGATAGATACCTTGATAAATTATGCAAAAATTCAATGCAAGATAAGGTGGCATAATAGAAAATGGTTCTGAACCTCCTGTGGCTCCTATGGTAATATTTTTGGCTACCCAATTGTTTCCAATAGCATCATACATCACTACATTTCCAGTATTTACACCTGTTGGCAAACCTGTTCCTGCAGAACCAGTTAAACCGATTGGACCTTGCGGGCCAGTAGCACCAGTGGCACCTGTTAAACCTATTGGGCCTTGTGGGCCTGTTGCACCAACCGCACCGTCAACACCATTTGTTCCCGTTGCACCAGTTGCTCCAGTTAAACCTATTGGGCCTTGAGAACCAGTTGCTCCTTGTGGGCCAGTAGCACCAGTGGCACCTGTTAAACCTATTGGGCCTTGTGGGCCTGTTGCACCAACCGCACCGTCAACACCATTTGTTCCCGTTGCTCCAGTTGCTCCAGTTAAACCTATTGGGCCTTGAGAACCAGTTGCTCCTTGTGGGCCAGGTGCACCAGTTGCTCCAGTTAAACCTATTGGACCTTGTGGACCTGTAGCTCCCGGTGTTCCGTTTGCTGAAAACAAAGCATAAGGCACACTCATTAATTCGTTTGTGCCAAAAATGGTATAATTATTACCGCCGGTAGGGTCGGTTTGTGTTTTTATAAAATAGGGGCCGTTTGCCCAGTTAATGGCACCAAAGGTACCTGTTACAAGAGTTCCACTGCCAATTTCTAAACTGACCAACCCATTGGCATTGGTTGTTGGTATTTGGGTTTCTACATACACGGCCGTGCCATTTATAGAACCTTGTAAGATGCTTATTTGCATACCTACCGCTGTGTTTGTAATCAAGGCATTGGAACTGTTGCGGATGACAGCTTGATAGCTCATTTTATTGGGAGCCTGAGCACTTGTCTGCTGCGGCAGCAACGCACTAGCAGTTATTAATAATACAGCACAAATCGTAATTAAATGTTTCATTTTGTTATTTTTTAATGATTTTTAATGTTTTTACTTCTCTATTATTTTGGGTAACCTTTAAAAAATAGGTAGCATCAGGCAAATTCTCCAAATGGATCATTTCAATCGCACTATTTATTTTTTTGATTTCAATGAGTTTTCCGAAATTGTCATAAAGCTCAACATGCAGTCTTGAAAGATTAAGCTTGCCTACAATGAGTGTTAAAAAATCGGATGTTGGATTGGGATATACTATCACATCCGAAAACGCATCGCTACATTTAGTTACCACTACTGTTGAATACTTAAAAGCGCCATCTATATCCGTTTGTTTCAGTCGGTAATAGGCAGTGCCCATGTAAGGTTTTTTATCGCTAAACGAATAATTTAGCGGCTGACTACTATTACCTGCACCAGCTACTTTTTCAATATCATTAAAATTAATTCCATCTATGCTTCTGCAGATGGTGAAATAATCATTATTGGTTTCGGTAGCGGTGGTCCATCTAAGTTCAACGGAGTTGCCTTGGCAGGAGCCGGTAAACGATAATAACTCTATCGGAAGCGGCAGCTGTATTTCATAAGGTTGCTGCACACCCTGTGCTACACTTCCGGCAGCGCTTGTTTGGGTGGTGTAAACCACCTGTCCAACGCTGTAAGTTACAGTGCCTCCGCTGCCTGTAGCATTGCCACCGGATGCAGTAGTATATTCCTGAGCTTGCACTAAGCAGGCCCATAGCATTAGCATTGCAAGCAAGGCAATAGGTTTTGATTTGTACTTTTCCATATTTAAAAAAAAAATTATTCTATTTAACCATATATTTAATTTGGTATTTCCAACTTACATGTAATACATTAGTCTTTTACGAATGATGGAATAACATACTTTTATTCAACCTGCTATTCTCCCAAAAACACCCTAATATAGTAGCCAAGATTTAATAAAAATTTGTTAAATGCGCAACAAATATAAAATTCATTTTCTACAAATCATAATAAAAGCAATTTTATTTTATTAGTAAATCCTTTTAAACTTTAATAGGATTACCCATATTTCCCACATGACTACCTAAACTGGCTATGTAGAGCGTAAATATCTTTGTAGAAAACATAGATTATGAAGCTTAAAAAAATGCTCATTGCCTGACTTTAGAAAGGAATTTCCATCCCAAGAATTTTGCATCGATTATCTCATTAACCAAAAATGGGGAGGTGGATATAGTTGTAAAAAATGTAAGCATACCGAGTATGGAAAGGGAGAATCTGAACGAGACCGACGATGTAAAAAATGCGGTTACAATGAATCTCCAACATCAAATACACTTTTTCATTCTATCAAACTATTTCTACCACTAGCATTCGAAATAGTCTACAGAATAAGTGTTAGTAAGAAGGGAATTAGCTCTCTTGCCTTAAGTCGAGAATATGACATTAACCCTAAAACAGCGTACAATTTTAGAAGAAAATTACAGGCATCTATGAAGAGTAGTGAAGCTCACCCCTTAACAGGCTTAGTCCATGTCGATGAGTTTGTATTTGGCGGTGTTGACGAGGGTTGCCAAGGAAGAAGCGGCGATTCGGACAAGCTCAAAATCTGTATAACAGTCGAAATAATACCTGCAAAAAAAAATCAACCCGAGACCATGGGAAGAGCTTATGCAATATCTATAAAAAACTACTCAAGCCAAGAATTGAAGAACATGTTCACAAAACATATTGATAAAAAAGCTTCCGTAGTAACGGATAAATGGTCTGGTTTTCACCACTCAAAGAAGAGTATAAAATCAATCAAGTAGAATCAAAAAATGGAGCTAATTTTCCTTGTATTCATAACTTGATTCTGAATATCAAAACATGTATACGAGGTACTCATCACCACATAAGTGCAAACCATGTAGCAAAATACCTAAATGAATTTTGTTTCAGATTTAATCGCAGAGCATTTATGAGGAAGATGCCTATATTTGTGATGGAAAGAGTGGTCAAAAACGAACCAAAGCCAGTGAAACTAACAAAAGGAGGGTTTTATGGGTAATCCTAAACTTTAATAACCGTTTTCATAGATCTCGATAGTGCATTCGAGGTCTAGGGCATAAAATTTCTGGACATTGAGTTGAATTGATGAGACAGCATACATGAGAAAAAAGAAATTTTGTTGCTCAGCTATTTTACACCAATTATCCAATTGAAAGCATAACATATAGTTTCTATTGGGACTTTATTGAGTCTGTATGTCTATCTTGTTGACAAAGCCAACCAACTTGCCTGTGGCAAACAGGGAACATAGACCTCACGAAGCCATGGGCTTCGGAGAGATGGGGCAGATAAAAATATATAGTTAAATCCCCAATTCAGCTGCTTTTGCTTTTATCAAATTTCTGAATTTAGACATCGATATACTTAGGCTTTAACAGCAAAAAGCCCCCTTCCTACCCTATCACTTGCTCTATCTCTTTATGTTTAAACTTTTTGAGTTTGGTGCCTTGTCTGATTTCGAGCAATCCATACGAATCTACACCGAGCAATATCCCTTCTTGGAGTTCATAATTTTTGGTAAAGGCTATTTGGGTATCTACGCCCATCAGCAATTTGTTGAACGAGCGCAATACTGCATCCTGCTCTGTAGATAGTACACCAAAGTAGTGGTTAAAGGATTTGAGCACTTGTTTCATGATGTGGCTCACTTTTAAGGGCTTTTGTACCTCTAAAGCAAGCGATGTGGCTCTGTTGAGGTCTGCAAACTGGGTTTGATTGACGTTTAAGCCTATCCCAATAACGGCATTGGACCACGAATTGCCTCTAATATTATTCTCTATCAATATACCCGCTAGTTTTCGATTACCTGCATATATGTCATTTGGCCATTTTATACTGACATCTCGTACATTGTAGGTATGCATCATGGTATCGGCCACACTGAGGCATGCGGCAGCATTGAGGTAAAACTGATTCTCTATCTGAAACGCTCTTGTATCAAGGATTACAGACATCAGCAAGTTTTTACTCTCCTCGGCTTGCCAGGTATTTCCAAGCTGTCCTTTGCCCGCAGTCTGGAAATCGGCACGTACCACTACGCCATGTTCTGCCATTCCTTCATTGATCAACCGCATGGCATAGTTATTGGTACTATCTATGTTAGTTAATTCAATGATTACATCTCCGATGATGGATTTTTTCGGCATTCGTTTCTTTTGTTTAGATTTGTAAATTATTTATTTAACGCAACATAAAAAAATATATTTTTTCTTGAAAACTACGACAGACGAAAAACCAAAAAAAATAGCTCGGTTAACGCTCAACAGCAAACTTATCAAAACCATCATAGCAGCTATTGATGAAAAAAAAGGTGAAGAGATTATCTCCATCAATTTAAAAAAAATACCGGAAGCTGTAGCAGACTTTTTTATAGTATGTGAAGCAAACAATACCACCTTGCTTAAGGCCATTGCCGACAATATCGAGAAACGCGTACAGGAAGAATGCGGCGAAAAACCATTCCGATTTGAAGGTAAATCGGGCGAAAAATGGATCTTGGTAGATTATGTCAATGTCGTTGTACACTGTATGATGGCCGATGTACGCGGGTTTTACGCTTTAGAAGAATTATGGCACGATGCCGAACAAAAAGAACACAACTAATCTTATCACGCAACGATTGCAGCACTACAATGGAAGAAAATAAATCAACACCCGGCTCACCCGGAAATCCGAATACACCACAAAAAAAAGGACCTAAGTTTAATCTATATTGGATTTATGGTTTGTTTGCAGTGGCTATCCTTGCCATGAATTTTTGGAAAAACGACTTTGGCCAAAATCCAATAGAAGATTCTTTTCAGCGAATCAATCAGAACTTCATTCAGAAAAAACTCGTGGACAGTCTAGTGGTTTTTAACAAAACCGTAGAAGTGTATTTGGATATGGACAGTCTTAAAAAACCTGAACATGCAGCCACACTAAAATCACTGAAAGACAACGTTAAAGGACCTCATTATGCCTTTACCATTGGTAACTTTGAGCAGTTTCGCGATGACATGAAAGACGCACAGCAAAACTTTGCGCCCAACGAGTTGATCCAAATTACCTACCACGAAGACTCTAAAAGTAGTTGGATAGGACTTTTGGTTCAGTTTGTATTGCCTATCGTCATTATGATAGGCCTTTGGGTATTGATTATGCGCAAAATGGGCGGTGGCGCCAACGGCGGCGGACCTGGTGGCATATTCAGCATAGGCAAATCCAAAGCACAACTGTTTGAAAAAGGGACTAAAGTCAATATTACATTTAACGATGTAGCTGGCTTAGACGAAGCGAAAGTAGAGGTGATGGAAGTCGTTGACTTTTTGAAAAACCCTAAAAAATATACGGCACTAGGCGGTAAGATACCTAAAGGTTGTTTGCTTGTAGGCCCTCCAGGTACAGGTAAAACCTTATTGGCTAAGGCTATGGCTGGCGAAGCACAAGTGCCATTTTTTAGCATGAGTGGATCTGATTTCGTAGAAATGTTTGTGGGTGTAGGTGCTAGTCGTGTACGTGATTTGTTTAAACAAGCTCGCGAAAAATCGCCTTGTATCATTTTTATCGATGAAATCGATGCTATAGGACGTGCCCGTGGCAAAAATCAAATGATGACTAACGATGAACGCGAAAATACATTGAATCAACTTTTGGTTGAAATGGATGGCTTTGGTGGCGATAGCGGTATTATCGTTTTAGCAGCTACGAATCGTCCTGATGTATTGGATGCAGCATTGCTTCGTCCGGGTCGTTTTGACCGTCAAATATCCATCGATATTCCTGACTTATCAGGTCGTGAAGATATTTTTAAAGTGCATTTGAAAAAACTTAAAACTGCAACTACATTGGATATACACAAATTGGCTTCGCAAACCCCTGGTTTTGCAGGTGCTGATATAGCCAATGTATGTAATGAAGCGGCTTTGATAGCAGCTCGTAAAGGTAAATCGGATGTTAATTTGGATGATTTCAATGATGCTATAGATCGTATTATAGGTGGTCTGGAAAAGAAAAATAAAATCATTTCACCTGAAGAGAAAAAAGTCATTGCCTATCACGAAGCTGGACATGCTGTATCGGGTTGGTTCTTGGAATATGCTTATCCTTTAGTCAAAGTCACTATCGTACCTCGCGGCGAAGCTGCCCTTGGCTATGCGCAGTATCTGCCAAAAGAAAAATACTTGACTTTAAAAGAAGAATTGGAAGATCGTATGGCTATGGCCCTTGGTGGTAGAGCCGTAGAGGAACTTGTATTTGGAAAAATATCTACAGGTGCTTTATCTGATTTGCAGCAAGTAACTAAAATGGCTTATGCTATGGTTAGTGTGTATGGTATGAATGCAAAACTTGGCAATATATCATTCTATGACCCACAAAGCGAAGGTTCGTTTCAAAAACCATATTCTGAAGAAACAGGTAAAATGATTGATGATGAAGTTCGACTTTTGTCTGAAACAGCTTACAACCGTGTCAAAGCATTGTTGATAGACAAAATGAATGATGTTAAAATCATAGCAGAAGCTTTGCTTGAAAAAGAAGTTTTATACAAAGATGATTTAGAACGATTAATCGGAAAAAGACCATTCGAAGAACATAGTACATTTGAGGACACACCGCTATTGGTAGATTCTGCCATTGCAGATGAACACTTACCGAACCCATCACCTTCAACCGAATCTTAAACTAAACGAGCAACCATGTCTAGTCAATCCCGCGAAGCTATTTTAGGTACGATACACAAAGCCTTGAGTGAGCATAAAGTACCCATGCCTTTTCCAGATTCTGATAAAATGCATGATCATTATGTCAAAACAGACCTGAGCCTTGAAGAAAAGTTTGCCGAAGAATTCAACAAGCTCGGCGGCAAGTTTGTGTATTGCAGTGACGAATCCGATATGATACAACAATTTGAAGCGCTTGCTGATACTATGAAATGGAATACCATCCATACAAAAGATCAGTTCCTGCTCAATTTGTTTCAAGAGCACAATATAGCCAAGGTGAAAGATGCTGGCGATATGCACGATATCGAAGTGGGGCTATCGCTTTGCGAATGTTTGATAGCTCGAACAGGAAGTGCTATTATGAGTTCAGGACAAGAACATGGAAGAGCATTGCCCGTATATTCACCTATACATGTTACGATAGCTTTTACCAACCAATTGGTATTTGATATTAGCAATGCGATCGCTTTACTGAAAGAAAAATACAATAATCAATTGCCTTCTATGATGAGCTTGACAACCGGACCAAGCCGTACTGCCGATATCGAAAAAACATTGGTTGTAGGTGTACATGGACCTAAAGAAGTGTATGTGTTTTTGATCGATAAGCACTGGAAAAAATAAAACAAATTTTACTTAAAATAACAACGCCCGAATTTGATGTTCGGGCGTTTTAGTTTAATGAATTATTTTTAAAATGTTGATTACAATCTCGATTTCACATTGGCAATATCATCAATTCGCTTTTGAGCTATTTTCATAGCTGCTTCTTGTGTTGTGAAATTATCTGTTTCAGACAAGGTGAAAATATCTAAAATACGACCGTAAATTTTCTCAACATCTTTGGTTACTTTTTCGCGGTTGTACGAACCATCAGCTTCTGCAGCTACGTTGATTAAACCTCCTGCATTGATTAAAAAATCTGGTGCATATATAATTCCTTTATCAATCAACTGACGACCATGCTCTTTTTCGACTGCTAACTGATTGTTTGCAGCACCTGCTATAATAGGACATTTAAGCATAGGTATTGTATCCGAATTGACAGTAGCACCTAGCGCACAAGGAGCATACACATCCAATTCCATATCCAACATTTTAGAAGGCTCTATGTATTCAACGTTGTACTTGTTTATGGTTTCTTTAATGCGATCTTGATTGATATCGGTAATATAAACCTTTGCACCAGCCTCGACTAAATGACCCACAAGATATTGGCCTACATGTCCAACACCTTGTACCATCACTTTCTTGCCAGAAAGGCTATCGTTGCCCCAATGCTTGTGTGCACAAGCTTTCATCCCTACAAAAACGCCGTAGGCAGTAAATGGCGACGGATCACCACTTCCACCCATATATTCAGGTATACCGGTTACATGTTTGGTTTCTAAATGAATATATTCCATATCCGTAGCAGATGTATTGACATCTTCTGCAGTGATATATTTTCCATTCAATGAATTGACAAACTTACCATATCGTCTCCATAATGCTTCGCTTTTAAGGGCTGGATCTCCGATAATAACAGCTTTACCACCTCCAAGGTTTAAACCTGAAATGGCTGCTTTGTATGACATACCGCGCGATAATCGTAATGCGTCTACAACAGCTTCATCGTCTGTTGCATAATTCCACATACGCGTACCGCCCAATGCTGGTCCTAATGTTGTGTTGTGAATAGCTATGATAGCTTTTAAATTTGATTTTGGATCATGACAAAACACGACTTGTTCGTGTTCAAGATCCTTCATGAGTTCGAATACTTTGTTTGACATATAATTAGATTTGAGATGTGAAGGGTTGAGGGTTGAGGGTTGAGAGTTGTTAGTTGAGAGTTGAGAGTTGTTAGTTGAAAGACGAAAATGGATAGAATTTAATCTGCCATTTCATCATTGATCGAATTTGGGATTTGTTCAATTTCTATCGATTGGGTTTCATTTTGATTTTCTTCAATTGGTGTTTGTGCACTGGCTGTTTCAGCTTCTTCAACTGGCTCTTCTGCTACAACCTTTTCCTCAACTGATTTTTCAGTTTTCGCTTGTGGTTGCTGCGGTTTTGCCTTTGGCTTTGGTCCTCTTAGTATATAATTGATTTCGCGTTCATCTTGAAAAATCTTTTCTTTTACATCTTTCGCTTTGGCCTTCAATTGATTGATTTTCTCTTTTATATCATCTACCATTTCATTCAACTCTTCGCGTTTTTCGTAAGAACGTAATGTAGGAGGTAAATTCTTTAATCGATCTTCGACATCAAACAACAATTCTTCTTCACGTTGCAATTCTCGGCCAACCTTATTGTAAAATCCTCGATTGCGTTGCAAGCGTTCTTGCAAATCTTTCGACATTTCAGTTTTACGTTTTTCACGGTTAGCATCTTTGCGGTCAAAGAAATTTTTCTTCGCTTTTTGGAAACGTTCCCAAGCATCATCACCATATTCTTTAGGTATTCGACCAATGGTTTTCCATTCGTCAAACATGTCCATAAACTCTTTAGTCACATGCTCGAAATCAGTCGAATTTTGTAGTTCTTCTGCAGCAGTCACAAGTGCCATTTTACGGGCATAATTATCTTCCAATTGCACTTTTATAGTCGAATAAAAATTATCTTTTTGTTGGAAGAAATAGTTTTTAGCTTCTAAAAACTGATTCCAAACTTCATCACTTTTATCTTGCGATACACGACCTACTTTTTTCCATTCTTCCATCAGTTGCACATATTCATCTGATGTTTTTTTCCAATCTTTACTTTCTTTCAAGCTTTCAGCTTTAGCTACTAACTCTAACTTCTTAGCCAAATTGCCGCCTTGCTCTACTTTGATTTCGTCGATATGTTCGCGCTTGCGATTAAAGAAAATATCCTTAGCTGTACTAAATCTAAACCATAATTCCTCCACACGATGTTTGGGAACCATGCCTATTTTTTTCCATTCTTCATTCATTTCTTGGTATAACTCAGTCGTTTTTTTCCATTCAACTGAATTAGACAAAGCTTCTGCTTTTTCACAGAGTTCCAATTTCTTAGAAAGATTATCCAACAAGTCTTGTTCGAAACTTTCAAAACTAGCTTGCTTACGTTTAAAGAATTCGTCTTTTGCTTTTTCAAAACGATTTTTAAATTCCTCGTTTTTCAAATCAGGTACAGTAGCCAAATCTTTAAATTGCTTTTGCAATTCACGCAATTGATCTGTTGCATCTTTCCATTCTTTAGATTCCAACAAAGCTTCAACTTCCAATACGAGTTTTTCTTTTTGGGCCAAAACTTCATCAATTGCAATTTTGATTGCAGCTTCCATTTGGTCAAACACGGATAAGACTGCATCATAATCGCCTATGGCTTTTGCGGTGCAGATATAAGATTTCATACGGGCTACTTTGCCCGCTATTTTAATTTTATCGGTGGATTCATCAAATTCCTTTTTAAGTTCATCGCGTTTATCTATCAATTCTTGAAATCGATCGATAAGGGCATTCACTAAATTTTGTTGATTATTTTCTGCTGGCAATTCTGCTATTGCTCGCTCTTCAAACCAAGTCGTGGCAGGTACATACACCTTACCATCCTTTAAAATAAACTGTTCGCTTGTAGACATGTATATGCTATATTAAGGGACACAAATGTAATGAAAATAATAGCAAAATGACTTCTTTTTAAAGGGCAGAAATCAGAATTAAATTTTAATAATATAACTGGAACAAATTATGACAAAAAACGCTTAATTCAGTAAAGCATTGAAGCAAAACTATAATTCTTTGCGCAACCTAGCTACGGGCAAGTTTAGTTGTTCACGGTACTTAGCTACTGTTCGACGGGCTATATTGTAGCCCTTTTCATTGAGCAATTCTGTCAATTTTTCGTCTGAGAGCGGTGCATTTTTCTGTTCATTTTGTATCAATCCGTTCAGTATCATTTTCACTTCTCGGGTAGAAACTTCCTCACCGCTATCTGTAGACATGGCCTCAGAAAAGAAATATTTAAGCTTAAATGTGCCGAATTCTGTTTGAACAAATTTACTATTTACAACCCTTGAAATGGTAGAAATGTCCATACCTGTCCTATCGGATACATCTTTTAAAATCATGGGTCTCAATGCGGTTTCATCGCCAGTAAGAAAAAATTCTTCTTGCAAATGCATAATCCGAGTCATAGTCAGCATCAAGGTTTCTTGCCGCTGACGTACAGCGTCTATAAACCATTTGGCAGAATCTATTTTTTGTTTGATAAATAGAACAGCTTCTTTTTGACGATTATCCTTTTTATCTCCTCGATCGTAATCTTTGAGCATATCTCTGAAGGTAGAACTGACGCGCAAATCGGGAGCATTTTTTTGGTTCAATTGGAGTTCTAAAACACCGTTGTTGTTATAAACCAAAAAATCTGGAATGATGTAAGCTTGCGTTTTAGCTACTCCAGTAAATAAAGCCCCTGGCTTGGGGTTTAATTTCACAATAATTTGAATAATTTCTTTTAAATCTTCAGCATCCAAATTCATTGCCCTTTGAATTTTTTCGTAGTGCTTTTTGGTAAATTCATCAAAAAACCTTTCCAATATTTTGATCGCATACAGCACATTGGGGTTGACTGGTTTCTTTCGTAATTGCAGCAATAAACACTCCCTTAAATCTGCAGCTGCTACCCCTGCTGGGTCCAACTCTTGCACAAAACCTAGTATTTCGCGGACTTCATCTTCGCTTGTAGATACATTTTGCCGAAACGACAAATCATCTACAATTGAGGGAATATCTCGCCTCAAATAACCATCATCATCTACGCTACCAATTATAAATTCAGCTATAGCATATCGCTGCTCGTCTAAATTCAATAAATTGATTTGGGCTTTGAGGTGTTCATAAAAAGAAATTTCAAATTTTGGTTGAAACCCTACTTTTTCATCCTCTTCGCCAGCGTTGTATTGGTCTGCTTGAAAATTGTAATCTGCATCTTCATCGTCACCTTCTTTGACATAATCGCCAATGTCTATTCGTTCAAACTCATCCGTATCGGGTTCGTCGGCTACATAATCATCGTTATCTTCAGATGTAAATTCATCTTTGAGCTCTTCGTTGGTTTTTTCTTCTAGCGTTTTCTCTTCATAATCTTCAGCGTTTACTTCCAATGCAGGATTTTCCTCCATTTCCTCTTTGATACGCTCTTCGAGCATAGCAGTAGGCACCTGCAACAACTTCATCAATTGTATTTGTTGCGGTGATAACTTTTGGAGTAATCGCTGTTTTTGTGAAAGTGACTGCATAGAAATCTTCAGTCACAAAAATAGAAATTGAAACAATAAAAAAAGTATTTTATTATTCAATTGTTGGCATTACATTACGTAAATCAAATGAGATTAACTTGCTTCTGCAACGACTTCTTTCACTTCAGGTATCATACGTTTCATCATACCTTCAATACCTGATTTTAAGGTAATCATAGAGGATGGACAACCACTGCAAGAGCCTTGTAATACAAGACTAACAACACCATCATTAAAGCTTTTAAAGGAAATAGCGCCGCCATCCATTTCGACCGCAGGTTTGACATAATTTTCAAGCAATTCTTTGATTCGAGCTACGATATCAGTATCTTCTGACAGTACGATATTGTTATCCTGTTTTGCTACTATTTCATGCTCATTAATTACGACTTTTCCTTCTTCAAGATATTCTTTTAAAAACTCACGTAAACTAGGAATTACATCGTTCCAATCCGTATCGGGGGTTTTGGTCAAAGTGACAAAATTACTCGCTATGAAAACACCTTTTACAAAGGGGAAACCAAACAATTCTTTTGCCAAAGGCGAGGGAGCTGCAGTTTCTTCATTCTGAAATTCAATGCTTTTACTTGGGTAAAGCAATTTATTGGCCACAAACTTCATCGTTTCTGGGTTGGGCGTCATTTCGGTATATATGCTTACGATTGGATTTCCTGTTTTTAACATAGTTAATTTCTTTGAGATTAAGAAAGCACAAAAATACATTTATTTCTCATGCAAATGCACCGAACTAACTCTTTTCTATAATTTTTCGTCTATTTGTTATTGACATTGATAATAAATTTTTATATTTACTTACAAATACGTTTGCTTTGAAAAAGATATTAAGTTTAATAACCTTTTTTTGTGTTTCAATTATTTCAAACACAATAAAAGCCCACAATCATACAACCATGCTTCCGGTTGAGTATATTCAGAATAAAGGCCAATGGGAGGGAGATTTTGCATACAGAGGAAATACACCTAATGGCGACATCTATTTAAAGTCTAATGGCTTTAGAATCCTGCAATTAGCGTCTAATTATCATGAAATCAGAACAGAATTGCACAATTCTCCACATGCTGGTTCAAAACCAATTAAATACCACGTGTATGATATGACATTTGTAAATGCTAACCCATCTCCAGTTTTATCAGAAGAAAAAAAACAAAAACACTACTATAATTACTTTTTAGGTAAGGATCCTTCTAAATGGAAATCTGAAATCCACCCTGTATTTGCTGTTAATTATACCAACTTATATCAAGGAATTGATGCACATATATACTCCGAAGCAGGGAATATCAAATATGATATCATTGTAAACCCTAATGCTGATAGTAAAAATATTAAAATACAATATGATGGTGTGAATGGCATACGATTAGATAACAACAAACTAATCATAACAACATCGGTTGGTGAAAATACAGAACTAGCTCCTTACGCATACCAGTATATTGACAATGAAAAAAAAGAAATTCCTTGTAAATACAAACTCAATAATTCAAACCAACTTTCGTTTGAATTCCCCAAAGGATATGATAAAAATGCAACATTAGTCATAGACCCAGTACTTGTTTTCTCTACACTTACAGGTTCATCTGCTGACAATTGGGGGTTTACTGCAACTTATGACACCTTAGGCAATTTCTATTCAGGAGGAATTGCGGGTGCAATAGGGTATCCAGCAACTGCTGGTGCTTTCCAATCAACATTTGGAGGTGGTGGAGTCAGCGGAGGTGCTTTTGGTTGCGATGCTGTTATCAGCAAATTCAATGCTGCTGGTAATTTACTGATTTATTCGACATATATTGGTGGTGCAGACAATGACCAACCTCATAGTATTGTCGTTGATAATAATGGAAACCTTGCAGTTGCAGGCCGAACTTATTCTACTAATTTCCCTACTTCAGTTGGTTGTTACGACAATACAGCCAATGGTGCAGCAGATTTGTTTATTACAAAATTCAATGCATTAGGAACAGCTTTGATAGGCTCAACATACCTAGGTGGCAGTGGCGCAGATGGCGAAAACATAACACCTGTCTACGTTACGTTGCAAAGTTTAAAACACAACTACGGTGACGATGCCCGCTCAGAAATTATTACCGACGCAAACAACACCCTTTGGGTAGCAGCAAGTACATCTTCTAGTAACTTTCCTACTGTACAGCCCAATCAAGCTGCATTATCTGGCGCTCAAGATGGCGTTATTTTCCAACTTAACAATGACTGCTCAAGCTTATTATGGAGTACGTATTGGGGAGGTTCTGGCAATGACGCATGTTATGTACTCTCGTTTGACAAAGTCAATCCAAACACACTTTATGTAGCTGGAGGAACTGAAAGTGCTAACTTACCAGTCAGCCAAGGTACACTACATCCAGCTGCATTGGGAGGTATTGATGGTTTTTTATTAAAATTCAATGCTACTACCAAAGCGCTTCAAGCTGGAACTTTTATCGGAACCAATGCTTATGATCAAGTATATGGCGTTCAAACCGATGATAGCAACCATGTGTATGTGATGGGACAAACAAATGGTGCATATCCAGTCACTGCAGGTGTATATACGAATGCAAATTCTTCTCAATTTGTCACCAAATTAAATAATACACTCACTGCAATTTTAGCTTCTACCGTTTATGGTAGTGGCACACAAGCTGTTACGAATATTTCTCCAGTAGCTTTTTTAGTGGACAAATGTGGAAGCATCTACGTTTCTGGTTGGGGTGGTCCAACTGGTGGCAACCCAGGAAATACCGTTGGTCTTCCTACTACACCAGGCGCAATCCAAACAACGACCGATGGAAGTGATTTTTACTTTATTGTCTTCAGCAAAAACTTTCAAAACTTATTATACGCTTCCTTTTTTGGTCAAAATGCACCAAATGGCGAACATGTGGATGGCGGTACCAGCCGTTTTGACCCAAATGGTGTTATTTACCAAGCCATTTGTGCAGCCTGCGGAGGTAGTCAAGGATTCCCTACTACACCAGGTTCATGGTCTACTAGCAATGGAAGTTTAAACTGTAATTTAGGTGCTGTAAAAATCGACTTCCAATTGCAAAATCCTAATGCTATTGCAGCAGCAACTGGACCTTTAACTGGCTGTGCACCGTTCTTGGTCAATTTTCAAAATAACAGTTCAAGCGCTACTTCATACTTATGGGATTTTGGCGATGGCTCACCGACTTCAAACCTATTTGCACCTTCGCATACCTACACAACTGCTGGAACTTTTACAATAACTCTTATAGCTTCTAACCCTAATGGCTGTACAGCTACTACGGATACGGCAAGTTTTGTTGTACTTGTTAAAGATGATTCATTGTTTGCCAGCTTTACTGTAACCAAGGTAGATTCTTGTAATCCTTTTACTGCTACATTTACAAACACGAGTACAACCAACAATGGTCCTGCAGGTCCAAATGTGGTATATACTTGGGACTTTGGTGATGGCAGTTCATTTACTGGTCCTAATCCACCTTTACATTCATACCTAGCTGCCAGCTCATATGTCGTAACACTGACTATGACTGACACCAACGCTTGCAACAATCCATCTGTTTTCACACTCAATATCGACTACACCTCTAGTTTGGTCGCATCGGATTTTTTGATGCCAGACTCAATTTGCTTACCTGCGTTAGTTCAGTTTCTTGACCAATCTACCAATGCTACTACATGGAATTGGACCTTTGGCGATGGCAATTCTTCTACACAAGCCAGTCCTACAAACGATTATACTTCTGTTGGAACTTATACTGTATTTTTAGTTGCAGGCAATCCAACAACATGTAATTTGTTTGATACCACACAGA
>JBILCF010000005.1:0-40692 GCA_044353325.1 Chitinophagaceae bacterium
ACACGATACTACAAATTGGATAATTTTAGATAACGGAATCGAAATTTCTGAACAATATTACCAAAGTGAGACCTGGGAAAAACCTAGACGTATTGTGATGGTCCGTCAACGAATCAAGGAGCGACCTGTAAGCGTACCTAATTTTCGGTCAATTCAAAAGTAGAGTTTTTGTTTTGATTTTTTATTACTTTGAATTCTTTATTCACTAAATCCACATTACATGCCGACAATTTATTGTCATTGTCGGCTATGTGGATTTCATTTTGGGGGGACAATAACCTATAGATGAATCCCTTAAACATTTCTATGAATCATACCCATCAAGAAATTGTGTTTTATTATTTTTTTAATGCTGCAAAAAATGCAGTCACATCTTTGGCTCTCTATGATGTAGAATTGAATCAAGAAATCTTATAGTGTCTTTATAATACCAATTCCAAAAAAAATAGGTCTAATCCAAAATAGGTCTCAACCATCGTTCCATCTCATCTAAAGACATTCCTTTTCGTTGTGCATAATCCGAAAGTTGGTCACGTTGAATTTTACCTACTCCAAAATATTTACTTTCAGGATGTGCAAAATACCAACCACATACCGAAGATGCTGGATACATAGCTAATGATTCAGTCAGTGAAATCCCAATTTGGTTTTGAACATCCAATAGTTCAAACAATTTAATTTTTTCAGTATGATCAGGACAGGCAGGATAGCCAGGTGCTGGTCGAATTCCTTGGTATTTTTCTTTAATTAATTCTTCATTTGAAAGACCTTCATCGTCTGTGTAATTCCAATATTCTGTTCGTACTTTTTTATGTACCAATTCTGTAAATGCTTCAGCTAATCGGTCGGCCAATGCCTGTAACATTATTTTATTATAATCGTCATACTCTTGTTCAAAACGTTCAAGGTATGACTCAATACCTTTTATAGTGACGGCAAAAGCTCCAATATAATCCTGCTGTTCAGCTGATATAAAATCAGCTAAACACATATTGGCTTGACCAGCTGCTTTTTGGATTTGCTGACGAAGAAAATTTAATCGAACATTTTTTTTATTTAAAACAACATCATCCTCTCCTTCTCGTTGTGCTTCCCATATACCAAAAACAGCTTCTGCTTTCAGCCACTTTTCAGTCACTATTTTATCCAACAATGTATTGGCATCATTGTATAATTTAGTTGCTTCTACACCTACCACCGAATCGTGCATTATGTCTGGAAATTTTCCATGCATTTCCCAAGTTATAAAAAAAGGAGTCCAATCTATATACGCTCGTATCTCACTCAGGTCATAAGCATGCAATGATTGGTTTCCCAAAAAAGTTGGTTTTATAATTTGGTGATTTTCTTTTGATACAAAATTTTGTTGTCTTGACTGCTCAATAGTCAAAAAGTTTTTTGCATGTTTACGATTTTGAAAATCCTCTCGTAAGTTGGAATATTCAAGGTTCACATTTTTTAAAAATTCTTCTTTATTTTCATTCATTAAATCACTTACAACTGTGACGCTTCGCGATGCATCCAAAACATGCACTACACCATGTTCATAATTTTCGGCAATTTTGACCGCTGTATGAATACGCGATGTGGTAGCGCCACCTATGAGCAAAGGTATGTTCATAGTTCGCTTTTTCATTTCATGCGCTATGTGTACCATTTCATCTAAAGACGGCGTTATAAGACCAGATAAACCAATCACATCAACGTTTAATCGAATTGCTTCATCCAATATTTTATTGGCTGGAACCATTACACCTAAATCAATAATTTCATACCCATTACATGCTAAAACAACACCCACAATATTTTTACCTATATCATGCACATCGCCCTTTACAGTTGCCAACAATACCTTAGGTGCATTGGATGCTTCTCTTTTTTCTGCTTCAATAAAAGGTGTTAAGTAGGCTACGCTTTTTTTCATTACGCGTGCACTTTTGACCACTTGGGGCAAAAACATTTTTCCACTACCAAATAAATCGCCTACGATATTCATTCCGCTCATCAAAGGTCCTTCGATTACATCCAAAGGTCTTGACGATTGTAAACGCGCTTCTTCTGTATCAACATCAATATACTTCGTAATGCCATGAACAAGTGCATGAGCTAATCGTTTATCGACAGGCTCGTTACGCCATGCGTCATCTTTGACTTGTACTTTTCCTTTGGCTTTGACTGTTTCTGCAAACTGAATCATTCGTTCAGTTGTTTCATTATTATCGTTGTCGATATTGAAAATTACATCTTCACACAATTTTTTTAAGGTGGGTTCTATATCATCATAAATAACCAATTGACCAGCATTGACTATACCCATATCCATACCTGCTTTGATAGCATGATAAAGAAAAACACTGTGCATAGCTTCGCGTACATGTTCATTTCCCCTGAATGAAAAAGACAAATTACTGACTCCTCCACTTACTTTGGTAAAGGGCATGCGTCGCTTGATTTCACGTGTAGCTTCTATAAAGTCTACACCATAATTATTATGCTCTTCGAGCCCTGTTGCGATAGCAAAAATATTAGGATCAAAAATAATATCCTGTGGTTTATACCCAACTTGTTTGGTAAGAATATCATAGGCTCTTTGACAAATTTCGACCTTACGATCTTTAGTATCAGCTTGTCCTTTTTCGTCAAATGCCATTACAATAACCGCGGCGCCATAGCGTTGACATATTTTGGCTTGCTCTATAAACTTCGCTTCGCCTTCCTTCATTGATATCGAATTCACAATACACTTCCCTTGCACACACTTCAGGCCAGCTTCAATGATCTCAAATTTGCTACTATCAATCATGATAGGAATCTTGGCAATATCGGGTTCCGACTGAATTAAATTTAAAAACTTAGTCATTGCAAAAACGCCATCTAGCATGGCATCGTCCATGTTTACATCCAATACTTGCGCTCCACCTTCTACTTGCTGACGAGCTACACTAATGGCTTCTTCATACTTTTCTTCTTGTATGAGTCGAGCAAATTTTTTACTGCCGGTTACATTGGTTCGTTCGCCTACATTTATAAAATTAGATTCTGGACGGATTACCAATGGTTCAAGTCCGGAAAGCGTTAAGTATTTATTGTACATATTTTTATATTTTACACCACAAATTCACAAAAACTCTAAAATACAGTAAGTTAGAATTTGTATTTCTTTATTTAATTAATCATTCTTTTTATACCCTCTTTAATTTTAGGCACATGAAAATTCACAATAAAACCAAGCCTTTTTTCAGTCATTTTAAGATAACTTAATAATTGTGCTTCCCAAACTGGATGTATATTTTCCTGCGCTTTCAACTCGACAATAATTAAATCATCAATTACTAAATCTATTCTTAGTCCCTTTTCAATAATCATTTCGTCATAGTGTATATCTATATGTTGTTGGCTCAAATAGGGTATGTTCCTTTTACTAAGTTCAAAACAAAAACATTTTTCATATATACTTTCTAACAAACCAGGACCTAATTGAAAATGAATTTTGAAAGCAATATCAACAATTTCTTTTGCTAAAAACTCCTCTCTTTCTGATAAAATTTGATACATAAAATAAATATTAATAATTCTTTTTTGTGCTTCTTTCTGTTTTGTGCCTTTGTGCTTCTCTTTATTTATATCCTTTGTGGTTCTCTTTATTATTTGCTTTGTGCTTCTTTCTGTTTTAGTGCTTTTGTGGTTCTCTTTATTTATATCCTTTGTGGTTCTCAAATCATTGTTTCAATTTTCTTGGCGATAAATTTCTCACTGCATCTGCAATACACTTGATATGATCGGGCGTAGTACCACAACAGCCTCCTACTATATTAACCAATCCTTCTTTAGCCCATTCTTCTATGATATGACCTGTTTCGTGTGCTTGTTCATCGTACTCACCAAAAGCATTGGGCAAGCCAGCATTTGGATAGGCACTTACATAACAGCTAGCTAATACACTCAATTCTTCTATATGAGGTTTCATTTGTGTAGCGCCTAGAGCACAATTAAAGCCAACACTGATAGGATTTGCATGCTCAACAGAATAATAAAATGCTTCGAGTGTTTGTCCACTTAATGTTCGTCCACTTGCATCAGTAATTGTACCCGATATCATGATAGGTAATTCGATGCTATAATCTGCAAAATATTTTTTTACTGCATAAATAGCAGCTTTTGCATTCAAGGTATCAAAGATGGTTTCAATTAAAATAACATCTACACCTCCATCTATTAAACCTTTGACTTGTTCGTAATAGGCCTCCATCACTTCATCAAACGAAACTGCTCTATATCCGGGATTATTGACATCTGGAGACAATGATAAAGTCCTATTAGTTGGCCCAATAGCACCTGCTACAAATACACCAATACTTTGTTTGCCTTGCTCAGATTCTAAAAATTTCGATACTGCATTTCTAGCGCATTTAGCAGCTTCTATGTTTAATTGATAGCTATAGTCTTGCATATTATAATCTGCCATCGAAATTCGTTGCGCACTAAATGTATTTGTTTCTAAAATATTGGCACCTGCTTGCAAATACTTTAAATGTATTTCTTCAATAATGTGCGGCTGCGTGATGCAAAGCATGTCGTTATTACCTTTGACATCTTTATGCCAATTTTCGAATTGTTCACCACGATAATCTGCTTCATTTAATTTGTAACGTTGGATCATGGTACCCATAGCGCCATCTATCACTAAAATGTGTTGTTGTAGTAATTCGTTTAATGTACTCATTTGCTCAGTTTTTAGCTGAACTTATACTTCGTAACCAATAAACTTAAAGGGAGTTTAAATAGATTTGAGTATTAGTTCATGTTGTTTATTCAGGCCGAACAATAATCAAATCTGCCTGATAGAGCAAAAGTATAACCAAAATTTGAATATTAGCATATTATCTAAGTATTTTTGTAGACTATACTTTTTCTATGAAATTTACAATTGCCTACACACTACTTTTTCTTTACGTCGTAGCCGCTATTGTATTTTGGGGTTATAGTCTTCGAAAACAAAACAATATTGTTTATCAACTTGAAATAGAAAAACTCGAACTCAGAAACATCCCTAGTCATTCGGAAATTTACAAACAAGAGATGTTTAAAATAGAAGATAAAAAGAAGCGTCGCATTAAACAGTTTTACGGAGAAGAATCTACATTTTTGTTTGTCATATTATTGTCAGCAGGTATTGTCTATTTTGCATATTACAGACAACGTCAAGTGAGCAAATTGCAACAAAATTTTATGTTAAGCGTAACCCACGAACTTAAATCCCCTATTGCAGGTATAAAATTAAATATGCAAACCCTCGATAAGCGAAAGCTAGACGAGGCCACACAACAAAAACTTATAAAATCCTCTGTTGAAGAAACCAATAGATTGAACGATTTGTGCAACAATATCCTGATTGCTACTCAGCTTGATGACAACAAAAAAGCAATCTATTCAGAAGACATTAATTTGGTCCAATTAATAGATGAACAAATCGCAGAAATGACCAATCGATATCCAAATTTGGAAATTATTACAGATATTCAACCCCCGTCTTATTCTTTTAATGGCGACAAAACATTGTGGAAAATGGTTTTGAGTAATTTGATGGAAAACGCACGAAAATATTCTCCTAATCAAACACCCATTGAAATCTCATTTTTGCAGCATGCAAACAAAGCTATTCTTTCTGTAAAAGACAACGGTGTAGGTATCCCTGATGAAGAGAAAAGTCGAATATTTGATAAATTTTATCGCATAGGGAATGAAAATACAAGGAAGTCTAAAGGAACAGGCCTCGGATTGTATATTGTAAAAAAAATTGTTACTTTATATAAATATGACATTTCCGTGAGAAATAATACGCCGCAGGGTTCTATTTTTGAGGTCACATTTGCCTAACTATATCGAACTTACACATTATGAACAAAGAACTTAAAGGTCAAATATTATTGGTAGAAGACGAAGAAAGCTTACGCGATGCACTTAAACTGAATCTTGAACTTGAACATTACGAAGTAACTGCTGTAGATGATGGTAGAAAAGCTATACAGACTTTTAAACAAGAATATTTCGACTGTATTATTTTAGATATTATGTTGCCCGAAATGGATGGTATCACTGTGTGTGAAACTATTCGTTTGCAAAACGACAAAGTACCTATTTTATTTCTTTCAGCTAAAAACTCAGGCTCTGATCGAGTCATGGGTTTAAAAAAAGGTGGCGACGATTACTTAACCAAGCCATTTAACCTAGAAGAATTATTGCTTCGCGTAGAGAAATTAATTGATAAAAATAAAAAATTAGATCATTCGGCCGATATCATCCAAACCTATCAAATTGGAAAAGGCAATATTGATTTTCAAGCCCAAGAATGCACAGATATTCGTGGTGACAAACATGCATTAACGAAAAAAGAAGTCATGTTTTTAAAATTGCTTGTCGATTATAAAAATGAAGTCATAACCCGCGAGCATATTTTAAAAATGGTATGGGGTTATAACGTTTTTCCTACGACACGTACCATAGACAATTTCATAATGACTTACCGAAAATATTTTGAAGTGGACCCTCGACATCCAATTCATTTTTTGAGCGTTCGAGGTGTTGGGTATAAGTTTTGCAATTAATAGGTATACCTCAATTTTTTTGCAGTTGCTTTGTTTTTGTATAAAAACAAGGTGATAAAAAAGACAAAAAAGACAACACCAGCTTGTATTTCAAGCATATCATCTGTGCTTATATTGACTAGTGTCAACAAAATCATCCAGAAACCAATTTCGTTTTTCTGTTTAACTGCAAACAAATATGCAACATAAAACAATAACACAAATAAGAGAACTATTCCTAACAGTCCCAAATCCAACCAAGTATGAAATACTTGATTATGGGTATGCATATTATATTTAACTAAATCAATATATCCTTTTTGTTTAAACAAATTCAACAATAAAGGATTTGCAGCTCCAGTACCATAACCAACAATTGGTTTCTGTTGGATTAAATCCCACTCCAAATTCCACGCTGCTACTCTTGAAGATGTTGAATGCCAAAACATAACTTCAGATGGTTTCTGTTTGTGAATATTAATCTTTGTTTCGTTAAAACGATATTTGACAGAAGGTATGGTATAAGACACTAACCCTACTGATAACAATAAACAACATACGACGACTATTCTTACTATAGTATTTTGAATATATGAACTTAATTTCCAAAGAAAATAGACTGTAAAAAAACCAAGAAAAAGAAGTGCGGTTTTGGATATAAACACAAACAATGCGAACAAGAATATGATACCAATAGTTATCAAAATTAAATTTAATTGAAGTGATTTTTTTACATTTCTAGTTAATTTCAAACACACAAAGACAAATGCAAACACAATATAATTAGATAAATAACCTGGATGCATCAATGGATCTGATATTGTCATACGTTCAAATAGAAAACTAGCAGAAGAATTCGGATTTCGACTATATGCCACTACAATGCAATATAAAAAAGCTGATAAACAAGATATAATAAATGCCCATTCTAATACAATTCGACGTTCTGTGTTTAAATAATTTTCAGTTGAGAACAAAATTGGCAATATCAAAAATACCAATTTAACTTCTATGGAATGTATACCATCCGATTTATAGTCGCTCCAAAGAAGTGCTACCACATGCATCAAAAAAAATGTAAAAAAAAGGACCATTGCATGATCAATTTTAATCGATTTGATTTTGTAGAATAAATCCCGATCAAACAACCAATGCAGAATCAATAACAACAGACCGATAGTACTCACTCGCTCATGCCAAGGAAAAACAATGGCTGTCACTACAACCAACAGAAACCATATAGACGATCGATCTATTTTATCAAGTTGAAACATCAGAAACACGAAGTTAAAACCAATTCTTTATATCTTTACACCGTGTTAATACAAATACATCCCAAAAATCCCGACGAACGAAAAATAAAAATCGTTGTCGAATGTCTTCGAAAAGGCGGTGTAATCATATATCCTACAGATACTGTATACGGGATTAGTTGTAGTATAGAGCACCCTGAAGCAATTGAACGTATTTGTAAAATCAAAAATATTAACCCTCAAAAAGCACAATTATCATTCCTTTGTAACGATTTGAGCCATTTGAGCGAATACACCAAATCAATTAGTACACCTTTATATCGCTTTCTGAAGCAATACCTTCCAGGCCCTTATACTTTTATATTAGATGCGAGCAAAAAAGTACCCAAACTTTTACGCACCAAAAAAGACACTGTGGGAATTCGTGTACCTGATAATGCAATTTGTATAGCCATTCTCAAGGAATTAGGCCATCCTATCCTTAGTACATCTTTACCTATCTCCGAGGACGAAGAAATTTTGTCCGATCCAGAGCTTATTTATGATATTTTTGAACATCAAGTTGACTATGTTATTGACGGTGGTTATGGCAATGTATTGACTTCAACTGTGGTAGATTGCACAGTATCTCCACCTGAAATAATCCGTCAAGGTGCGGGCGAAATAGACTAAATATTCTATCAAACACGTTTTTTAGGCTAAAATCAAAGTTTTTATGCCTAAAAACCAACATATTTGGCTTTGTATTTTCTTTTGTAAATACTTTTTTATTAATTTGTTCCCAAATCGATATTCATGAACAAGTTTTTTCTTGTACTTATTGTAGCATTAGGCATTTCGGCGCAAAGTAAGGCACAGTTTTTCTCTATTCCTAAATGGGATTACCATTGGGACCAAAAGGCTCATGAAAAAGGTCAAATTCACTTTTCATATGGCTATGGTCAACCTCGTTTAGACCAAAATTTATTTAAATATCAAAAAGATAGCATTGATTTTAAGGTAGTAGGTATAGGACCTTTTTTCTTTAAGACCGAATACGGACTTTCACGAAAATTAAGCGTTTCGCTTTCTGCAGCTTATGTTTTGTATAAATCAGAATGGAAAAGAATGCGACCAGATCCATTGTACACTAATTTAGATTTACCTTTCAGATATGGCACTACTTTGCATGATATCTCTGCTAATCTTCGTTTAAACTATCACTTGTTTGTCAACAAAGATTGGGATGTATACTTAGGTGGCGGTGTAGGATACAACCATTTCATGAACAAAGATTTTACAGATTACGGTCCAGACGATACAACGTTTAACTCACAGTTTAAGATCCCTTTCCCTGTTTCTTACGAAATGACCTTTGGCGTTCGATATTACTTCCTTACACGTACCGCTATATACGTGGAAGCTGGATTGGGCAAAGCTTTAGTTCAAGGTGGATTTGTTTATAAATTCAGACATAGAAAAAGAGGATAAAACGTATTATATTTGCACTTTATATTAATAAACTTTACATGAAACAGACATTACTTTCAATATTTGAAATTGGCAACAAAATCGGTTATTTTGGTTGTTGGGCATTTATCATCATCATGTTCGTAGGACTTGTTTTTGTGATGAAAAACTACGTAAAAGACTAATCTTTTTCATTATAAATCACTGTATTTGAGTTGCTGTAGATGCATCTCGGCTATATTTACCAATATTTCTATGCTTTTACGCCTTGTCAAGTTTTTGAAAGATTTACTTTTAGCATCAAGGCTAATGTTGTTATTAAAACCAATTAATCATCTTTTTGGGTTCCTATATCATTTCACTAAACTGACATATTGGGCACAAACTAACAGCAAAAAATTTATCAAATCGGACTTTTACACACCTTATCGTGATTATTCTAAACGTCCTTTTTTATATAAAGATGTAATGGATCACTACAATTTAGCATCTAACCCCGTCCATTATTTCGAATTTGGCGTTGCCTCAGGTGTTTCTTTCAAATGGTGGCTTGAAAATAACCGGCATGAGGATAGTCAATTTTTTGGCTTTGATACATTTGAAGGTTTACCCGAAAACTGGGGCGGATTTTACCAAAAAGGAGCTATGTCTCATGGAATTCCCGATATTTCGGACGATAGGGCAAAGTTTTATAAAGGATTATTTCAAGAAACGCTTGTCCCTTATATCGAAGATCATCAAGCTTTTTTGAAACTGCCAGTTCGAAAAGTCATCCATCTTGATGCGGACTTATTTACGGCAACACTATTTACACTTTCGCAATTGTATCCTTTTTTAAACAAAGGGGATGTCCTTATTTATGACGAATTTTCGGTTGCCAATCATGAATATAAAGCCATGGATTTGTTTCAAGAAGTGTTTTACGTCAAATGCAAACCTTTGTTTGCCCAAAACAACTTTTATCAAGTTGCATTTGAAATCCAATAATTGATATATTTCTATCAATCTACGTTCTTTTATTTTTGAAGGGTCAATAATAATAGATTGTGTTAATCCTTTTTCATCAAAGTTTTTTTTAAAAACCATTCTACAGAGAAATAGAATATAACAAAATTTGAACCCCAAAATTTGTGTATAAGGTTTAACTTTACACTCGATATGAACAGCACTCAACTTTCGGCTATTCGACAAGAATACCTTTTAGCATCGCTCAATGAAGAAGACACTTATGATGATCCCATATTGCAATTTCAAAAATGGTTTCAAGAAGCTGTAACAGCAGGCATAGATGATGTCAATGCGATGTCTATTGCTAGTGTAGATGAATTCAATAAACCACACAATAGAATTGTACTACTCAAAGGTATAGAACAAGAACAATTTGTGTTCTTTACGAATTATAACAGTCAGAAAGGGTTAAACATTGCATCAAACCCTCATGTAGCTTTAAATTTTTATTGGGTCGAATTGCAACGGCAAGTACGCATCGAAGGTATTGCAACAAAAATTAGTACTGAAGCCTCTGAAGCGTATTTTCATTCACGTCCTATAGAAAGTCAACTTGGCGCTTGGGCTTCACATCAAAGCGAACCTCTACTGCATCGCAACGACTTGGAAACACGCTACGAACAACTAAGTGCTCAATACAAGGATAAAACTATTCCATGTCCGCCGCATTGGGGTGGATATCAAATAGAGCCTTCTATGATTGAATTTTGGCAAGGTAGAATGAGCCGTATGCATGATCGAATTCATTACACCAAACAAAGCCATGCTACCTGGCATCGTTTAAGATTAAATCCTTAAGAATCTGCGTAAGGTGAGAACAATTTTACTTAATTTCTATCACTTTAGCATCTTCAATATCAGGTGTATTTTTGCGTTTTGGTTGAGAACCTGCCATTTTTTGTTGCAAATACCAAGCTAGTGTAAACGTAGGTATCACATCTGTAAACGGTAGTAATTCCTCCAAAAAACTAAATGTTCCACCTAGCAAACCGCCAATACTGCCAAACGATTTATAAAAAATATAAGCAGACATTGGTGCCCATATTGCATCGCTCCATTCGCCCAATGCTGGTACAACGTAAGAAGCCATACCTATCAAATCCATCACGATACAAAATAACAGCGAAGGTTTTTTTGTAAATAGCGATGCAAATAATCTTTCCATGTTTTGGATATTTAATGTAAAATTACTTGTAATTTAAATGCAACAAATTAAAACTATTGTTAAACCCTACAATTGATGTTTATTCAAAACAAATTTCAATGTAGCCCAATCCGTTTCAGCCTCTACTAAACTACAGACGCCATTTGCATAGGTATAATAGGCTTTGTTGCCATTCGGCAGATTGAGTACATAGCGTTTGTTTCCGACAGATTTTACAGCTATCATTTTTTGAAATTTTTCAGAATACACATAAGGAATATTTGTAGGTTCGATATAATACAAACTTGCTGTAGTATGATATATTGGATGTTTGATGATTGATTTATCATCGTCCTTATCTGTCATAATGTATTGACTCCCATTCCATGTTGCATTATTTTTTACACGCACTCTGCCGTTGAGCGTTCTATACAAGTATGCATTAGTCAATTGATTACCTTTAAACGTAACATTCATTTTGTCATAAACTTTTACAGTCAAAAGCATATTTACCACTACATTCGATTCAAATTTGTATTGAGTCACATCATTTACCTTTGTACGATCAATATTTATTTTACCTACAGGCTTGCCATCATGAATTACACTATAGGTAAGGGTTTCAGACTTACAGAGTATTCCAACAAGCATCAACAAAGCAGCTAAATAAGTTCTATGCATAATATATAATACTGTTCTTTAATGCAAATACACATCATGAACGAAATACAAATCTAAGTGTTTCAAGTCGAAATTCAATTAGCTAATAATTATACGTTTCATAGTAATGACTATTGACTTGAATTTTAACCTAAGTATAAAATATAATATACGATTTTAACAAAATTTCTAAAGTAATTTATTCAGTTCATCTTGTACAAATTCACTCAATGCATGAATATTTTTTGCCGAAAAATCAAATGAAATCCCTGCGATTTGATATAAATCTGGTAAGGTTTTAGTACCTCCACATGACAAAGCATTGATGTAATTTTCTAATGTTTGCTTTTTATTGTTTGCATATTGTTTCCACATCGCTAATGCACCCAATTGAGCTATACCATACTCGATATAATAAAACGGCACTTCATATAAATGCAATTGCTTTTGCCAAAGTATAGCTTGAAATTGTTCAAAACCTTTCCAGCTTATATTTTTGGGCGCAAATTCTTGATGAATTGCTATCCATGCATTAGTACGTTCTTGATGAGTATGATTTGGATGTGTATAAATCCAATGTTGAAATTTATCTATCGTCGCTATCCATGGAAATATAGATAATGCACGTTCTAACTCTTCAATTTTGGCACGTCTCAATTCTTCGGGATTTGAATAAAACACTGACCATTCTTCCATGCTAAACAATTCCATACTCATACTGGCTAGTTCAGCCATTTCCATCGGATATTCTTTAAATGCACTCAATGCCAAATCATGACTTAAAAATGAATGTAATGCATGACCACCTTCATGCATCATAGTCACCACATCATCTGCAGTTCCTGCTGCATTCATAAATATAAATGGAGCACCTGTTTCAGCCAAAGGACAGTTGTAGCCACCAGGTGCTTTTCCTTTTCTACTTTCTAAATCAAAATGATTGAGTTCGTTCATTTTGATTAAACAATCCCCAAAAAAAGGATTCAACTTTGAAAATACTTCTATTGATTTTTCCAACAATTCGGCACCATGTTTAAATGGTTCAAGCGGTTTTTGTCCAACTGGTTCTGCATCGATATCATATGGATACAATACATCCAATCCAAGTTGTTTTTGTTTATGCGCATATATTTTTTCTACGATAGGTGTAATGTACGTTTTAATTGCTTCATGGAAATTTTCGCAATCACTTACACTATAATCAAAGCGTCCTAATTCCTTAAATTTATAATCTCTATAATTTTCAAATCCAGCATTTAATGCAATTTGATGTCGCTTTGCTACCAAGTCATCAAACAACTGATTGAGTTGATCTTGATCTTGCATTCTACGTTCGTTTACTTTTGTATACACATCATGTCTAATTGTACGATCACTTTGCATCAAAAACTTAGCTGCTTGTTGCAAGGTATATTCATTACCTTCAATATTCACGCTCATTTTACCTGTAATAGCACCATATTGTTGAGCAAGAATATTAATATCAGCACTTAATGCGATATTCTTTTCATGATACAATTTTATATCTTTTTCTACGCTCCGCAAATAGGTATAATATAAATCCGCATCGAGCTCCTTGACAAAAGGTGATGAAATTAATTTTTTATTCAACCCATCAGCATAGGGTTTAATGTGCGGTTCTATTTCCATACAAAAAAATGTAAACGCTTCTTCCAATGTTGTATTTTCTGTATCGCAAGTCATTTTGATTTGACGCCAACAGGCATCTTCACTGATAACGGCTTGTAGTTCGCTTGAATCTTGCAACCATTTTTCCAATTCTTTTTTGTTTAAAATGGGTCTTTCCATCAATTCGTCAAAATAGGATTTAATAGCATCCCAAGTTGTCAATTGGAAATCTTGAGGTAAATAGTTGCGAGCTATCTTTTGTATATTGGCATTTAAAGTTTTCATCTTAGAATTTGAGGTTGCAAAGTTATGGCAGTGAATGGTAATCTGTTTGAAGTATTTTTCAACCCAATAAAAAAGTCGGGCATTAGCCCGACTCATTCATTTCATTATATATTAAATTATTCTTTGGTAAACACCAATGTTTGGGTTTCACCTTTTACATCTACAACAACGATGTAATTTCCATTAGCAAAGCCTTGAAGAGAAATCGGAAATAAATTTACACCATTTTGTATGGTAGCTTGTTTTTTCATGATGATTTTGCCATTCAAATCAGTAACCATAAATGTTGCATCTTGTTGATTCGTTGCATTAATTTGAAGTTGTATTGAATTTTGTGCAGGGTTAGGATAAACAGATGCAAATGAAGGTGTTATTTTCTTTTCATTCAAACCAACTACATAGCCATTTGCGACTGCAGCATCTACGGTAGTAGATGAAGCGTTGTCTATTTTACCGTCTGGCGCTATAAATAATGAAACGATATGCAATTTGTTTTTGTTCCAACCAGTTGTGTTAAACGAAAAGTTATGTATAAAATTACTATTTGCTGCCACACTTGAAGGATAAGCATTTTGTATACCATCAAAGTTAGGCGCTATTGCTTTTGCTACATGATCATATTGCATTTGAGCTGCAGGTACTGGATTAGGTTTGGTTTCATAGCCTCCCATTACACCATTGCTTCCACCAGCGTAAGCGTTGGATTGTGCATATCCTTGCGTTGTACCTTTTATACTATCTTCAATAATCACACATGCTATTTTGTAGTTGCCACTTGCTGCAGATTTAAATGTTGTAGTCACAGACACATCCAACTGACCAGAAGTACTATTGTATGTAGCGCCATTTTTAAGTTTAGCGACAGGTGTTAAAATGATACGCTGCATAAAATCATTTTTAATAGCCAAAGGATCTATTTTTGGCAAACGATCTACCAAGGCACTTGGATAACCAGAAATGTAAAGACCCAACATTGAATCATAAACTGGTACTTCCATAGGATCATTATTGTGAACTGCTATTCCCTGAAAGAAACCATCAAAATCTTTATGCATCAAGTCCAATGTTACTGCACCTCTTGGACACCATTGACACCATGTACCTGTTGCTTCTTCTGCTATAACCATTTTATCCTCTCCAGCCACAACTGGTGTAAATGTAAATGTTTTTTGATCGTCTGTAATATCGTTATCAGCGCCCATTCCATTTACATTAGATATCGTAGCAGTTAATGTATTTAAACCTGCTACAAATGTAACAGGACTAGTCAAAACAGCTGTGTAAGCTGCACCACTTGCAATGGTTAAACCAGTAAAATTTTGAGCTGGTAAATTCGTACCATTAGAATTAATGGTCATTGTAAAACTTGTGATTGGTGTAGTGCCCAAATTTCTAACTTTCAATTCAGGTATACGAGATTGCGTCACTAAACCATTGTTGACAGTAAAATATGAAACAGCGCCATTTAAATTTGGCATAGTATACGGCACATGTTCAAATGATACATCATCTACCCAAAATGCATCATTTGGATTCGTTGCATAAAAATCGACAGAAGCTACATCAAAATCAGCATTTTGGAATGTGCCTTTTGAAACATTATTGATAAATGCTTCCCAACTGTTGGTATTTAAGTTTGCGACTAATTTAAATTCGAACCAGGCACCTTGAGGGAATGTATTACTCAATACAACCTCTTTCGAATTTTGAATATCCATTGTACCATCTGTGTTAAAAAATGTATTTAATGTAAATAATCCACCTGGCGTGTTTGTACCTTGAAAATTGAAATAACCACCCTTACTTGTTGGCATTTTAAACCATGTTGTAAAAGTAAATGTCCCCTTATTGTGCGGACCAGTAAATGGTAATACAATATCCGCTGGTCCTCCATTCGCTGCTACAGTACTGAAGTATAAACTTTTAGTCCCACTGTGAGCATCTGTATTTCCAACATTAATATCATCAGCACCACCTTGTACACCGCTCCACGTAGTCCAATCTGGAGATTGAGGTCCCAACGGACTTCCTACGGTATAGGATTCAAAATCGTCTGAAAAAGAAATTTGAGCAAAAAGCGTGTTGCAAACTAACAATGCAACTAGAAGTAAGTTTATTTTCTTCATGGATAAAATATTTTAATTAATCCATAAATGTAACAAACATTCTGTTTCATAGATAGGAAATAATCTAAAAAACGGTAAACGATCTACTATTTGATAAACTGATTTAGGGCTGTTGCTATTTTTCGATCATTGCTCAATCGGGGAACTTTATTTTGACCGCCCAATTTTCCTTCACTTTTCATAAAATCTATAAATGCATTCTTTTTCAAACTTCTGATGACTAAGGGTTGTAAAATGGAACCTGTAATTAAATCATCGTAATACATATTTTTAGATCTCAATGCATCATCAACCTCACGTGCAAAAATTTGCATATCGGTTGGATCTTGTTCAAATTCTACAAACCATTCATGATAACTATTTCCATGCGAATCTTGAATCATGGGTGCAACCGTAAACTCAGTGATTTGAAATTGATATTTTTTAGCAATAGTCAGTAATGCATATTCAACCTCCTCGGCTATGACATGCTCACCAAAGGCAGATATAAAATGTTTTATACGACCTGTGACCACGATACGATAGGGATTCAACGAAACAAATTTTATAGTATCGCCAATATTGTATGCCCACAGTCCGGCGTTGCTACTGATAATCAATGCATAGTTGACACCTAGCTTAACCTCACCCAAGGATAATCGAGTGGGTTGATCATTCATGATTTCTTGAGCAGGCACAAATTCAAAATACATACCTGCATTTGTATTGAGTAGTAATCCTTCTTCGCTTCGCGTATCTTGATAGGCAAAAAAACCTTCACTGGCGGGAAAAGTTTCTATTGTATCGACATGTCGCCCGATTGAATGAAACAACTTAGCTTTATATGGTTCAAAATTTACACCGCCATGCACAATCAATGATAAATTAGGAAAAAGGTCTCCAATCTTTTTTTCACTTTGTGAAAGCAATCGATCAAAATACATTTGCATCCAAGGCGGTATACCACTTATCAATGTCATGTCTTCAGCAATGGTTTCTTTGACTATAGCATCTAATTTTGTTTCCCAATCCTCAATACAATTTGTTTCATAACTTGGCTTTTGATTTTTGCGCAAATAATCCGGCACATGATGATTGACAATACCACTTAATCTACCAGTCAATATTCCATTCACTTTATCCAAAACTGGCGAACCTGATAAAAAAATCATTTTACCTTGAACAAAATCAGCTTTACCTGTTTCGGCAATATAGCACAACAATGCATTTCGTGCTGCTTGAATATGTGCCGGCATACTCGATTTGGTAATGGGAATGTATTTTGCACCACTTGTTGTTCCACTTGTTTTAGCAAAATACAAGGGTTTACCCGGCCATAAAATGTTGGAACCCCCATTTTTTATTTTTTCGATATAAGGTTTGATGTCTTCATAATCCCTGATGGGAACGGAATTTGCAAACTCTTGCGGATTTGAAATTTTAATAAAATGGTGATCTTGGCCAAATTCTGTCATTTCAGCTTTTGCCACCAGCATACGTAAGGTGGCATGTTGATCTTCAACAGCGGTTTTCATGTGCTCTTTTATGCCTTTGCAAATATACTTGGCATACGCACGAGCAATGATGGACTTAACTGGCATAATTAGGTTGTGAAATGGGCAAGGATGTAAAATTAGTCAAAAAATCATATTCAGAAATGTTTATACTTGAAAAAGACTTATCTTTGCACTCCCCAACACATTACAATTATTAACATTTGAAAGTAATTTGGTGGATAAGAATTTTTGTATATCTTTGCACTCCCAAAATTAAAAACGAAGCTATGTTCGCTATTGTAGATATTGCTGGTCAGCAATTTAAAGTAAAAAACGAAGACAACCTATTTGTACACCGCTTACAAGGTAATGTAGGTGATGTAGTAGATGCTAAAGTCTTGATGACATCAAATGCAGGTTCAATTACGATGAGTGGTTCTGCCAAAGCAGAAATACTTGAGCACTTGCAAGGTGATAAAGTAATCACATTTCACAAAAAACGTCGTAAAGGGTACACGAAAAAAATCGGTCACCGCGATGCATTAACTAAAGTAAAAATTACTTCTTTAGTTTAATTTCAATTAATAAAATCTTTCAACAAATTAAAATACTCTAAATCATGGCACATAAGAAAGGTGAAGGTAGTGTAAGAAACGGACGCGATTCTCAAAGCAAGCGTCTTGGTGTAAAATTATTCGGTGGTCAGGTTGCAAAATCTGGCAACATTATCATTCGCCAACGTGGTAATGTATACCATCCAGGTGAAAATGTAGGACAAGGAAAAGACTTTACATTGTTCGCATTAAATGACGGAACTGTTACATTTAGAAAATCGAAAGAAAAAACTTTCGTATCTATTTTGTAATTATAAATAATTATTTTATATATTTGTCGCCATAAAGTTCTTTTATTTACTAATCTTAAAATTCAAAACAAAATGGCAACAGCAAAAAAAGCAGCTCCTGCAAAAAAAGCAGCTCCTGCAAAAAAAGCAGCACCAGCTAAAAAAGCGGCTCCTGCAAAAAAAGCAGCTCCTGCAAAAAAAGCAGCACCAGCTAAAAAAGCGGCTCCTGCAAAAAAAGCAGCACCAGCTAAAAAAGCGGCTCCTGCAAAAAAAGCAGCTCCTGCAAAAAAAGCAGCTCCTGCAAAAAAAGCAGCTCCTGCAAAAAAAGCGGCTCCTGCAAAAAAAGCAGCACCAGCAAAAAAAGCGGCTCCTGCAAAAAAAGCAGCACCAGCTAAAAAAGCGGCTCCTAAAAAGAAATAAGCTTTACAAGATTAACGTAGTAATACGTCATAAAAACCCCGCAACAGCGGGGTTTTTGCATTTTAATCAACACATATATATATTGTTTTTAAGTCGTATTTAAACTTAGTAGTCTATACATCGATGTAAGGGTTTTATATTTGCACCAATGGGATATCAATCACTTGAACATTGCTTACTCGACCTAGAAAAACACGGTCATTTACTTCGCATCAAAGAAGAAGTAGATCCATATCTTGAAATGGCTTCTATACATTTAAGAATATACGAACAAGGTGGTCTAGCAATATTGTTTGAACATGTTAAAGGTTCCAAATACAGATGCGCGTCAAATATTTTTGGTACACTCGAACGTAGTAAATTTATTTTTAGAGATAGTTTAAAACAAGTACAAGATTTGATAGAAGTGAAAAACGATCCTATCAAAGCGATTAAAAGTCCAATCAAAAATTTCAAAACTGGTTTGGCAGCACTCAATGCATTGCCATTAAAAAATCCATTATCTAAACCAGTATTGTACGAAGAAATACGAATCCAAGATTTACCTCAAATACAACATTGGGAAATGGACGGCGGTGCATTTGTAACACTACCACAAGTCTATACTGAAGACCTAGACCAACCTGGAATTATGAAATCCAATTTGGGTATGTACCGTATTCAATTGAGCGGCAATGAGTATATCCAAAACGAAGAAATTGGATTACATTATCAATTGCATAGAGGAATAGGTGTACATCAAACCAAGGCCAACAAAATGGGTTTACCGCTCAAAGTAAGTTGCTTTGTAGGTGGTCCGCCTGCGCATGCTGTATCAGCAGTCATGCCTTTGCCCGAAGGGATAAGTGAAATGACATTTGCTGGTATATTGGGAAACCGACGATTTAGATACACTTACCAAGATGGATTTTGTGTCAGTACTGACGCCGACTTTGTTATTACAGGAGAAGTTTACCCCAATGAAGTCAAACCAGAAGGTCCTTTTGGTGATCATCTTGGATATTATTCCCTCAAACATCCTTTTCCTGTTATGCGCGTACACAAAGTGTATGCACGCAAAGATGCAATTTGGTCATTTACAGTCGTTGGACGTCCGCCTCAAGAAGATACAAGTTTTGGGCAACTCATACATGAGATGACTGGAAGCGCTATTAAACACGAAATACCTGGACTTAAAGAAGTGCATGCTGTAGATGCAGCAGGCGTTCACCCTTTGCTCTTAGCCATAGGAAGCGAACGCTACACACCGTATATGCAAACCAAACAACCTGCTGAATTATTGACGATAGCCAATCATGTCTTAGGTACAGGTCAGTTAAGTCTTGCCAAATTTTTATTTATCACAGCCGATGATACGAATCAACTCAATAGCCATCACATCCAAGAATATATTGCCTATATATTAGAACGTATCGATTGGACACGAGATATTCATTTTTATACCAAAACGACAATTGATACATTAGATTATTCTGGCGAACAAATTAATAGTGGTAGCAAGGTTGTATTTGCTGCTTATGGCGATCCCATACGTCAATTGTGTACAGAAATACCCGCTTGTTTGAACCCATGGAATGCAAAATTAATTATGCCTGGTGTAGTAGCCATCGAATTGAACAAATTTGAGAATTACGAAAATGCGAAACAAGAAATGGAACAATTGAATCAACAATTGTCACCATACATTACCGAATTGAAAAACACACCTTTACTCATCCTATGCGATGATGCTACATTTGTGTCTGATAGTTTAAACAATTATTTGTGGGTTGCTTATACACGTTGTAATCCATCGCACGATATATACGGTATAGATTCATTTACAGAATATAAACATTGGGGTTGCAAAGGACCTTTAATATTAGATGCCCGTATTAAACCACATCATGCACCACCCTTGATCAAAAACGAACAAGTCGAAAAACGTGTAGACGAAATATTGAAACGTGCTGGGGTGAAATAAACGAGAAATGAGTATGTTACTTTCTTTCTTAAACATCACAATCTATTCTATCTCTAAAAAAATAGGTTTTTCTAAACTATCTATTTTGCCATCCACATTTTTAATTTTAATATCTGAAAAAATAACCCAATCTCCTTTTTCGAGTTTATCAAATTCGGTTCTTAATTCTGGAGTGAAGTAAAATCCTTCAATGTTACTTGAATAACTAATAGCACATTTATTAAAAATCTTAACTTGGTAAGAACTTATATTTACTTTATAATCAAAATCAATTCCATCAAGTCTTACAAATATTGCTTCCTGCGCTCTTAATTCATTTTTAGAAATTTTTCCACTTGTTCTACCAGCAATAAAAGCAGCAGGTAAACCAATTGGTTTTACTATATATTCGTATTTTGAAATAGTATCTTTTTTATTTACAACAATATATATTGTTGCTTTGCCTCTTTCTTTGGGCATTACAATAAATTGATTGTCTAATTTTGATTCACTTTTTTCTATTGTACCATTGTTAATGTATACTTTGAATTGCGAAGGTTTGTAATTCTCTAGAGCTATTGTAATTGGATTGGGAACTCCAATATATAAAATATTCATTTTATCTAATGAAATTGCAGTTCTTTGTGCTACACAAATATTTGAAAGGAATACAAGAATGAATAATATTTTTTTCATAGGTTAAAATTAAAGAATTAACATTTAAATTAATACTGTGCTATGCAATTTTCACCAATACCTGCTTCTACGAATAAATTATACCGATTGTAAATCTGTAATAGTCCAATATCAGCTATGCCTCATTGTATTAAACACATTTATCATCGGCATTTATCTCGTCCTAATGACGAGATAAAATTCTAAAAATGTTTAGACTACTTTAGAAATACAATTTGTATTATTTGGTAATATGATATTGGTGTAAGAATAATATTCTTCTAATTCGCCCAAGTGTCATTTAACCATTAATAATCTATCCAATCCGAGTTACTGTGTATAAATGCACTCCAAATTATTCTTACATAAATTCTACTATATTATCAACGTTTATCACTTGAAATGTATGATTCGGATACACATTACTAAATGTTTTGCTCAGCTTTGCTTTTGAGCTTGGATTCCATTTGATTTCATATGCGTTTAAGACACCTTCCTTTTCAATAATTAAATCTATTTCTTGCTGATCAGCAGTACGCCAAAAATAACATTGGAACGCTTTGCCTTCATAACTGTGTTTTTTGTACAATTCGCTAATAACAAAATTTTCAAATAATGCACCTTTATCTTGTCGTGTTTCAAATAATTTAAAATCACCCAAAATAGCATTCCGAATGCCATTGTCAAAAAAATAAATTTTCTTTCCCTTTTTCAATTCTTTCCGCTGATTAGTCGAATAGGCCGGTAATCGAAATATAACAAATGTTTGTTCTAACAATTGAATATACTTTTCAACGGTATCGTTTTTTAAACCAACGATATTCCCTAATTCATGATAGTTGACTTCGCTTCCAACTTGCATCGCTAAGGCTTTTAAAAGTTGCACAAGCTTGTCAGGCTTTTTAATATCCTGCCACATCAAAATATCTTTGTACAAATAACTTTCAGAAAGCGTTTTTAATCGCAATTCTAAATCATCATCGTGCATAATGATCTCTGGGTAATATCCATAAATTAATCTATGCTTCAACAGTCTTTTTTCTTCTATTACATTGGTATACGCTACCATTTCTGAAAACGACAACGGAAATAAATGATACTCCCATTTACGTCCAGTCAATGGCTCATTCGTTTTATTTTTAATTTCAAACGACGACGAACCTGTAGCTATCACCTGAGTATTATTCAAATAGTCAGTAAATAATTTTAGAATACTTCCAATATTTTCAATTTTTTGTGCTTCATCAATAACCACTAATTTATAGGTTGAAAATTGCCTTTTAAGACTCGTATTTGTTGCATTTAGAAATAGTTCTGGTATATCTGGATTTTCGGCATCAAGCCACAGTATGCTTTTTTCATTTTCAAAAAGCTGTTTTAGCAGCGTACTTTTCCCTACTTGTCTTGCCCCCAAAAGTAAGATAGTTTTGCCTTTACCCATTTTTGCTTGTATTGACTTTTGTAAGTTTCGAATAATCATAATGAGTCAAATATCGGTATTTTTTCCATCGTAATGGAAATTTTAGCGGTATTTTTTCCAATTGAATGGAAAATATACCGAAAAGTGACCTGAATTTTCTAATTTGTATTAATGCGCTACTAACCAATTTTCACCCATACCTACTTCGGCTACAACGGGTACATTGTTAGGTAATACCATAGCGGTTTGCATGCAATCTAATATCAATGCTTTCATATCTTCTGCTTCTTCTTTCACCACATCAAACACCAATTCATCATGTACTTGTAAAACCATTTTGCTTTGGAATTTAGAATTTTTCAATCTAGCATGAATTTTAATCATGGCTAGTTTTATCATATCTGCAGCCGTACCTTGAATTGGACTATTAATGGCATTTCGTTCCGCAAAGGCACGCACAGTAAAGTTTGCAGATGTAATATCGCGCAACCAACGTTTACGTCCCATGAGTGTTTGGACATAACCATTTTCTCGAGCAAAATTAATGGTATCATCCATGTACTTTTGTATACCTGTAAATTCAGTTTTGTAGTTGTCTATAATTTCTTTAGCTTCAGTTCTGCTGATTGATAAATTTTCGGCTAAGCCAAATGCACCTTGTCCGTATATAATACCGAAGTTTACACTTTTTGCCTTGTATCGTTGCTCTTTTGTCACTTCGCTTTCTTCAATACCATACACCTTTGCAGCTGTAGCCGTGTGAATGTCTTTATGATTTCTGAATGCTTCGCACATAGCTTCATCGCCACTCATAGCTGCTACCACACGCAATTCAATTTGCGAATAATCGGCACTCATCAAGACATGATTTTCATCTCTAGGAATAAAAGCTTTTCGTATTTCACGGCCTTGTTCGGTGCGAATAGGAATGTTTTGCAAATTAGGATTAATGCTACTCAATCTACCTGTTACTGCAATGGTTTGTCCGTAGGTTGTATGTACACGTCCTGTCTTTGGATTAATCAATTCCGGTAGCGTATCTACATATGTATTTTTTAGTTTGGTATATTCTCTAAAGGTTAAAATATCATTACAAATTTTATGTTCGTGTGCCAGCTTGGCCAAAACTTCTTCGCCGGTTGCATACTGTCCAGTTTTCGTTTTTTTAGCTTTGGGGTCGAGTTTCAATTTTTCAAACAAGACTTCGCCCAATTGCTTTGGCGAAGCCAAATTAAATCGAACCCCAGCTTCTTTGTATACTAGTTCTTCAGATTCTTTTGCTAATTTTTCTAAGACCACGCTGTATTTGTTCAAGAAATCTGTATCAACTTTGATACCTTCAAACTCCATATCCAACAACACTTTTATCAATGGTGAATCCACTTCATTGAATACCTTTTCGACATCTTTTTCTTTGAGTAAGTCCGTAAATTTTTGTTTTAATTGTAATGTAATATCCGCATCTTCTGCTGCATATTCTTTAATTTTCTCTAGTTCTACATCGCGCATGGTCCCTTGTCCTTTACCTTTCTTGCCTATTAATTCTTCTATAGAAACTGGTTTGTACTGCAAATAATTTTCGCTCAACATATCCATACTTCGTTTACCATCGGGTTCAAAACAATAATGCGCCAACATGGTATCAAATAATTTTCCAGTAAGTTCAAAACCATAATTTTTTAAGACCAACAAATCATACTTTGTATTTTGTCCAATCCACACAATATTTTCATTCTTAAACAAATCACTGAATTCGTTCAATACCGAAATACACTCTTCTCTATTATTTGACAAGGGAATATAATATGCTTCATGTGCTTTGACTGCAAAACTCATTCCTACCAATTCACAGGTGTTGGCATCTAGTCCAGTAGTTTCAGTGTCGAAGCACACTTCGTTTAGATGTGAGATGTGAGATGTGAGATGTGAGATTAAAGCTAATCGCTCTTCGCTCGTGGCTATTAACTTGTAGGAATGTTCTACATCATGGATTGTTTTAAAACTAAAGCCTCCCTGCCCTCCAAAGGAGGGTTCTATATTTGATTTATTTATTTCTTGTTTCGTAGTATTTTCTACAGAAAAATTTTGATTAAATAAATCATATTGCGGTTGAGCTCCCTGTCCTTTGGAGAGGGTTGGGGTGAGGCTTTCTCCAAGAATCCTTTTCCCCAATGTTCTAAACTCTAATTCATTAAACACTTCTGCCAATGCCTCTTTGTTCCATTCACTCAATGAAAAATCTTCTTCATGAAATTCGCAAGGCACATTGAGTATAATGGTTGCGAGTTTTTTACTCATGTAAGCATCTTCTTTTCCATTGCGTATTTTTTCACCTATCGAACCTTTTATTTTATCGGCATTGTCCAACATGTTTTCCATAGTGCCATACTCTTTCAACAATTTTGCAGCCGTTTTTTCGCCTACACCTTTTATGCCTGGTATATTATCTACCGCATCGCCCATCATACCGAGCATATCTATCACTTGGCTTACTCGTTCGATATCCCATTTTTCTAAAATTTCTTTTTCACCCAAAAATGCTGCTTTTACAAATCCCGAAGCCGGTCTATAGATTTTAACTTTATCATTCACCAATTGGCCATAGTCTTTATCTGGAGTTACCATCACGACTTCATAACCCGCTTGCGAAGCTTTTACACTCAAGGTACCTATGATATCATCTGCTTCGTAGCCAGGTACTTCTATAATAGGAATATTAAATGCACGCAACATTTTTTTAATGTCTGGCACTGCAGTCAAAATATCTTCAGGTGTTTCTTGTCTGTTCGCTTTATAATCTGCAAAATCATCATGTCTTTCGGTTTTATCTTTGGTATCGAAACAAACTGCCAAATGAGTTGCTTTATGATTATTGATGATATCCATCAAGGCATTTAAAAAACCAAATTGCGCATTGGTATTTTTACCACTTGAGGTGATACGCGGACTTTTAGATAAGGCATAATAAGCACGAAATATGAGCGCAAACGCATCAAGTAAGTATAGTTTTTTATCCATGTGGTGAAAGTACGAAGAAAATGAGAAAATTAAACCCTCTATCATTTGAAAACAATGAAGGTTAAATACAATTATGAATATGATTTGATAGAGTAAGTATAACTATCTCAAAGAAAAATAATATTTACAAGAATAATTTATAGTAAATTCAATGCTGATAGTATTATGTAATAAATCTCAAATGAGATTCTTCTTGTGGATATCAAAAAAATGTTTACTACTTTAATTAATATTTATTGTAAATTTGATCAAAAATATAAAGATGAATACCGCTAAATTAAAAGAACAACTTCATAGTTATATTGACAATGCTGATGAAGAGAAAATAGAGGCTATTTATACTATACTAAAATCTGAAATTTCAAATTTTTCTATGTTGCAAGATGACCATAAAGCTGAATTAGATTTTAGACTGAATGAGTATTTAAATGCTAAAGGAAATTCTTTTACATGGGAAAATGCATTAAAAATTATTCGATCGTAATTATTTGTTTGCATGACGAAGTTTCAATTGGTAGTTCGTGATAAAGCAATAGTTGAAATCAAAGATTCATACAATTGGTATGAATTACAAGTTATTGGATTAGGTGAGCAATTTTTGAACATACTTCAATTTTACTTTGACAAGATATTGGAGAATCCTAATCAATTCAAAACTACTTATAAAAAATTTAGAGAAGTTTACATACAAGATTTCCCATTCATCATTATTTACACATTAGATGAAATAAAATCAACAATTATAGTTATCGCCGTTTTTCATACCAGTCGAAATCCTAAACAAAAATTTAAATAGATTCCCTCACACTGAAAAACTAAGATTTATTGCTTTGAAATAGATGTTTATCTTTGTTGTTCATGAAAAAAATTATTGTCAATAATGACGCCTTGGCTAAAGCATTTTTAGAAATGCCTTTGTCAATATATAAAAACGACAAAAGTTATATACGTCCGCTCAATAAAGATGTAGAGGAAGTCTTTGATCGATCAAAAAATAAATTTTTCAAACAAGGCGAATGTGAACGTTGGCTTTTTCAAAACGAAGCTGGAAAGTACGTTGGTCGTTTGGCAGTATTTGTAAACAAAAAGTATATCAATGACCAACCCACTGGTGGTATTGGGTTTTATGAAAGTATCAATGACCAAACACTAGCAAACTATATGTTTGATGAATCTAAAGCATGGCTTTTAGAACGTGGCATGGAAGCTATGGATGGTCCTATCAATTTTGGCGAACGGGACAGATGGTGGGGCTTATTGGTCAATGGCTTTGAAGAACCTCTTTATTGTATGAATTATAATCCACCCTACTATCAGCAATTATTTGAAACTTATGGCTTTAAGGTTTTCTTTAATCAATTGTGTTTTGGTATGGATGTGACTACGCCTTTAAGCGACAAAATGATTCGTTGGCATGACCATTACGAAAAAGATCCTGATTTTTCTGTTGAGCATATCAAAAAAAATAACCTAGATAAATATGCACAAGATTTTTCTACCATATACAATAAAGCTTGGGCAAAACACGGCGGAGGTAAAACAATAGAACTTAAACAAGCTAAACTCATTTTTGCAAAAATGAAGCCCGTCATTGACGAAAAAATCACATGGTTTGTTTATTACAAAAATGAGCCCATAGCCATGTGGGTCAATATCCCTGATTTGAACCAGTATTTTAAACACTTTGATGGCAATTTTGGTTTGCTCCAAAAATTACATTTTTTATATCTAAAACTTACTGGCGCATGCAAACGATTTGTCGGTGTTGTATATGGTGTAGTACCCGAATGGCAAGGTAAAGGTACTGATGCATACATGATTGTAGAATGTGGCAAGGTAGTGCAACCAACGTTGCGATATCAGAAATATGAAATGCAATGGATAGGCGATTTTAACCCTAAAATGGTCAACCTCGCTGCCAATTTAGAAGCTTCAGAAGTACGACGTTTAAGTACCTATCGTTATCTTTTCAATCGCGAACTTGAATTTAAACGACATCCTACACTAGGCTAATTTTCATGAAGAATTTAATCAAGTATACCTTATTTTTATTTACATTTTGGTTGGTTTTATTTTTTTTCAACCGTATATTTTTTGTTTTGTACCAATTACCAATCGGCACCAAAATCAAAGATACGTTTGATATTTACAGGGCTTTATACAAAGGCTATCCTATAGATTTTGCGACAGCTACCATTCTCACTATTTTACCATTACTTTCTGTTATAGCATTTTTTATTTTTCAAAATGAAAAACTTAAACAAGTCAAATCATTTTTTATCATTTTCATGTTGTTGATATATATCGGCGTGTCACTTTCAGATGCTGGTTTGTATCGTGAGTGGAATGGAAAAATAAACATGCAAGCTTTAGAACATTTTAATAACCCCGCAGAAGTATTAAAAACATTGTCCATTAAAATAGTAGCTATTTATTTTATTTTACTTGGTTCTATTTCATTTTTATTTTATTTTTTGTACAAAAAAAATATTTCTACTTTGGTTTTGCAAAGTAATCTCATATTCAAAAAACGCTTGTTGTATGGGTTGCTCTATTTTATTTTCATAGGTGGACTATCAATTATTGTTATACGTGGAGGCATAACCAATATGCCAATAAATCAAAGCATTGCTTATTTCAGCAATGATAATATGGCCAATGATATTGCAGTGAATCCTTTGTATAATTTAATACAGGACTTTGATATTAAAAATAAACTACCCGATCCATCTACGTACATGCTGCGTAGCAATGAAGAAGCTAAAGCAATACTAGCAGAAGATTTTAATATTACGAAGGATACAACTATACAAATATTGAATACACCAAAACCAAATCTTGTTTACATTATTCTTGAAAGTTGGAGTGTAGATAATATTAGTAAATTGGGTGGAATAGAAGGCTGCACACCACAATTCGATGCACTTTGTAGCGATGGTTTATTATTTACCAATGCGTATTCCAATGCCTATGTATCCGACCAAGGTATACCAGCCATATTGAGTGGTTATCCTTCTGTATCTCGCATGGCTATTACCAACCAGCCAGCTAAAGTAACTCATTTACCATGTATCAGTGAAGACCTCACTCCTTTGGGATATTCATCATCTTTCTTGTTTGGAGGCGAACTTGTTTATGGCAATTTGAGAGGTTATTTATTGGAGAAAAAATTTACAGACTTGACTGAAGTCTATGATTTAACACAATATCCTAAAGGTAGTTTGGGTGTACATGATGAGCACACTTTTAAAGAATTGTTACAACGTCTTAGTCAAAAAAAATCACCTTTTTTATATGGCTTTTTTTCACAAAGTACACATATGCCCTACGATTTTATTCCTTCAGACAATTGGTATTCTGTAGCAAATGATGCAGAGAAAAAGTATACTGAATCTGTACATTACGCCGATATCCATCTAGGTAATTTTTTTGAAGAAGCAAAAAAACAAGGTTGGTATAAAAATACATTGTTTGTAGTCGTGGCCGACCATAGTCATAACACAATCAAGCAATGGGATGGGTCATTTCCTCAGAAAAGCAAAATACCTTTATTGTTTGTAGGAGGCGCCTTAAAAGATGAGTGGAAAGGTAAAACTGTAGATAAAATTGTTTCTCAATTGGATATTACAAGTACAATTTTACATCAAATGAAATTACCTACAGAGCGTTATCCATGGTCGCGCAATATGCTAAACCCTACTACACCATCATCGGCTTATTATGTATTTTATGGGGGCGGAGGATATATTAACGAACAAGGATTTGCTGCTTCGCATTTACAAAATACCAAAAATATTATCACAGAATTAAAGGACAGCAATTTGTCGAATAAGATGAATGATAAAGTAACTAGTTTTGAGCAAATGGTATACGAGGATGTACGAACTCGAAAATAACCACGTTCATTATCTGCTCTTTTTCAATGCCATGATTCGTTTGAAGCTATCATCGATACGCTGTTGTAATATTATTCCTTGATCGACTAAACGTCGAATAGTTGCATGTACATTCGTGGGTGTATATTCAGTAGCACCTTGTATATTGTTGCTAAAAATAAACATATCTATTCCGGCTAATACTCCCTTGCGTAAGCTCTCTTCTAATCCATAGTGACTGCTGATGGCATGCATTTGCATATCATCGCTGATTACAACACCTTTATATCCCATTTCTTCACGTAGCAATTCAGTAATTACTTTGTACGACAAGGTAGCTGGTAAACCACTTGTATCTAATTTTTTATTTACGATATGTGCTGTCATAATCATATCAACTATACCTTCATTAATCAAAGATGTATAAGGCAAGAGTTCATTCTTACGCCAAGTACGTGTCACATCGACCAAGCCTAAATGTGAGTCGGCACTACTACTACCATGGCCTGGAAAATGTTTTAATGATGTTTTGACACCAAAATTATGGTGACTTTGAATATAGATAGAATCATAGGTTGTTACAATTTTTGGATCTTCCGAAAAACATCTATTGCGTTTACCCAACACAGGACACAAAGGATTATTTATATCTGCTACGGGTGCAAAATTTAAATTGATACCACAACTTGAAAGCGTTTGCGCTATAGTTGTAGAGACTTCGCTTGCGTAATTCAAATCCTTTTGATCAGCTACACTTTTAGCTGACGGCATCGCTTTAAACCCATATTTGGTTTTCAATCGATTGACTTGTCCGCCTTCTTGATCGATAGAAATGAGTAATGGTATTGATGCAACTTGTTGCAAATCGTCCGTTAGTTTTGCTAAATTTTGTTGTGTATTGATAGGTTCTAAATTATATTCAAACAACAATACACCACCAACTTTTCCATTTTGAATATCTAGAAGAATAGGTGAATTGGTATCCACACTTTTACCCGACATCCCTACCATCAGCATTTGACCTATTTTAATATCGAGACTATCGGCATAGGTTTTTCCAAAAAAGAATACAGTTAATAAAATGAATATGCAAAGTTTTTTCATAATGTTGATGTACTAAGATGGTAAAGATAAAAAAAGCCATTCTAGAAATAGTCTAAAATGGCTTTTTAGGAATCGAATAACGTATGGGTTAATAATTGTACCGAATGGCTAAGACCAAATTTCGTCCAGGTGCACTTATACCAGAAGCAAAATAGCGATAGTTTTTGTCCAATATATTTTCTACGCCTGCTTGTATCATAATGTGTTTGGCAATAGTAACACCTGTTCTAAAGTTGACAGTATACCAACTTGGTGTGCCTGTTGGTGTAGAATATTGTATATTATCTTCTCCATTGGGGTTGTAATCTATTAAGCGTTTACGACTGTTGTAGATGCTGTACAATTCCGTATACCATCTAGTTTTCTCATACTTCATACCAAAACGACCAGTTACTGGAGGCACATGATCTAATGGCACTAGAACCGTATCGTTGTTAAATCTACCATACGTATAATTTACTGAACCAAACATTGAAAAATGCAACAAAGGTCTGTAAATCACATTTACTCCTCCACCATAAATAAATGCTTTGGCTTTATTTTGATTTGCAAATACAGGTGTTAAAAGACCATCATAAACGACAGAATCCTGGCCGTTGTAAGTAAAGCGATCCGCTACAATGGCATTTGTAAAATGCGTATAAAACCCATAGGCACTTAGGTCTAAGGTACCGTTGTTGTACTGCATACCAAAATCAATATTCTTTGTAAACTCTGGTTTCAAATTTACATTTGGAACTATAAGTCGCTGCCCACTTACTGATTCAAATACTTTAGCCAAATCATCAATATTTGGAGATCGAAATCCCGATGAAAAATTGGCAGTCATTCTGATTTCTTCTTCAGGCATATATGCTACTCCAATATTTCCTGTCAGTGCTGCGTTCCTTTGTTCTAATGTTGTAAATGGTAGTTTGAACTGTATTGTAGTGTCAGCTAACGTCGATTTTAAAGTGTTGTAATTGAATCTTAAACCATCATTGATAACAACTTTACCGTCATCTAGTTTTAGAATATGTTGGGCAAAAAGCCCCATTAAATTCATATTATTGGTTCCATCCGGATATCGAGTATCAATAGGCGAGCTTACCTCACTTTCAATATCTCTTTTAAACGCTGTCGATTTTACGAAATTAAATTGTCCGTCAGTACCAATGGTCAACTCATTCATTTTGTCTTTATGTCGCAGTGCTACATTGTATCCAGCTACATGTACTTTTTCCGTACGATGGTTCAAAGCAGTTCTCCCATAGCCTCTGTTATGCCTACTTTCTTGCCAGTATTGATGATTGATATTCATTGTTAAGTCATTGAAAAATCCTTTCATTTTAACTACATCAAATGTATAAGCTGTCAAGGTTCTTACTTGTGGGCCATAATACCACTCTGCATTTCTCGGCACACCAGTCGCAGATGTTTCGGTCAATCGATCATAGCGTGGTATGTTACTTGTGTTAGACAATTGAAAATTGATACCATGTTTGGCATTTTTGTTTTGTAGGATAGTAAACTTTTGCAATAAATCTATTTGTGAATAACCAGTACTAACTTGTTTAAAAGGATTGGGATTTTTCACCATTGAATCTTTGCCATTGATACGTTCAACTATAAAATTCTTTTTCCATAATTTCATAATTGTGTCTACCCCATTTTTACCTTGAACCAAATCATCAAAATCCGCAAAAGTAACTTGTGTCAATGATGCAAATTTATTGTTGCCAAAGGTCACTCCTATGCTTCCTGTTTTTTCTTGATTAGCAGATGAATAACGCACCAATGCATTTGTACCTGTCAATTCATACTTTGAAGTTTTAGCTAGTTTGGGATCTCTGGTTTTCATTAATATCACCCCACCCAATGCATCACTTCCATGTATCGTTGAAGCAGGACCATTCAACACTTCAATTCGATCTAATGCGTTGTTATCAATTGAAATAATATTTTGCATGTGACCACTTCTTGAAATGGCATTATTTTGACGGACACCATCCACGCTGAGTTGTATACGACTAGCTTCAAATCCCCGCATAACAGGACTACCGCCGCCTTGTTGACTTTTTTGTACAAATACTTGTCCTGTATTAATCAATACATCAGCAGTTGTTTGAGCGTTCATCTGTTTCATTTCTTTTGAACTGATGATGTCAATTTTTTGTACAATATTTTTCTTTTTTTCGGCAAACTTATTGCCTGATATAACGACAGTATTTAAGTCTATATTTTTAATAGAATCTTTTTGTGATTGTGTTTGTGCTTGGACCTTTAGTAATGAAACTATGCACAATATGGATAAAGATAATTTCTTCATTGTTGCATTTTTTTTGTTTTAAAAATTGTATTAAACCTCTATTGCATTTAAATGCAAATAGAAATGGTTCGTTTATAATGATTTTGTAACAACATTAATTTCAATCATGAATTCAATTTTTAAATACACATATACAATAAAATGTACATGCATTTTTAAAAATTGAAACTATCAGTATTAGCTCTTGCTAATTGGTTGAAATATGTTTGTTTAAAAAAGTTATACTAATTTAGATGGCGACTATACCATTTCCTTAATTAGTAAATGCCGATTGAATATTTGTTAATGCCAATTTTTATTATTCAATTAAAAATACTCATCGGTTTAACCTTATGTGCATTTGGGTGGTGGAGATTCAATATGTAAAAACTGATTCAGCAGTGAAGAATGCATTCTACACTTATTTTGATTTTGACTATAACCTATCTTATCAAGTGAAAAATCAATGATATCGTTACAAAACAACACATTAATATTGGTTGATTTTTTAAGTTGATTTTTTTTAGAATCTACATCTTTTGCTTGTGCCAACAAACGATCTTCTTTGACATCATAATGACCGTATACAACAACCTGACCCTTTTCTATAAAGATAGATTTTACATCAAACATTTTACCATGAATCTTAATTTCATCGTCGTTCACTTTTTCTATATGTGCCCAATCTGTTGATTTAAGCGTGACATAAATATTTTGCTTCTTCGATTTTTTCTCTTCGATTTTGTGATGTTGTATACCCAAATGACTCCATATCATGCAAGTGTTCATACTTATAAAAAGTATTAACAATAAGTTGGCGATTATTGGTTTGAGTTTATACAATTCTAATTATTTCATTCACGTTATACTCACAAATGTAGCATTGATTCTGTTTTCTAAAAAATTATTAATTTGCTTTCAACAAACATAAAAATATATTCGTCTATAGATTTAAACACACTACTTTTTTAACTTAAAAAAACGTTTTGCTATGAAAAAAGATTTTTCAGTCGGATTATTGATTTTTTCTGTTTGCTATGCTTTGGTAGTTATTTTGATTTTTACAACCTAGTTGGAATTATTGTTGAATCAAGATATTGCCCGTCATTTCGTTAGGTATTTCTAATCCCATAACATTTAAAATAGTAGGCGCTAAATCGCCAAGTTTTCCTGGCTTCAGCATTCCTTTAAAATCATTGGATATCACAAACAAAGGAACTGGATTTAACGTATGCGCTGTATTGGGTGTTCCATCTTCATTGATCATATAATCGCTGTTGCCATGGTCAGCTGTTAAAAATATTGTGTAATCTTGTTTTAAAGCTTCGGTTACAAGTTGTTCCACACATTGGTCTACAATCTCGACAGCTTTGATTACAGCTTCCCATACACCAGTATGTCCGACCATATCTGCGTTGGCAAAGTTTAAACAAATAAAGTCAGCTGTTTGGTTTTGTATTTCAGGCAAAATAGCTTCTGTAAGTGCTCTTGCACTCATTTCTGGCTTCAAATCATAGGTTGGTACATCTTGTGGCGAATTTCGCATAATACGTCTTTCACCCTCAAATTCTTTTTCACGACCACCACTAAAAAAGAATGTTACGTGAGGATATTTTTCTGTTTCTGCTATTCGAATTTGTTTTTTATGATTAGTTTCAAGGACTTCACCAAGTGTATTTTTTAAATCATCATTTTTAAATAAGACATGGACATGCTTAAAGTTTTTATCATACTCTGTCATGGTCACATAATACAAATCTAAAGGATGCATGTTTTGTTCATGAAACGATTGTTGGGTAAGAACTTCAGTAATTTCACGACAACGATCAGTCCTAAAATTAAAACAAAATACAATGTCGCCTTCTTTGATTTTTCCTACTGGTTTTTTAGCATTATCGGTAACGATTATTGGTTTTAAAAATTCATCTGTTATCCCATTGTCATAGGCTTCTTGAAGAGATAAAATAGGATTGGTTGTATGTTTACCTTGATTATGTACCATGGCATCATACGCCAACTTGACTCTATCCCATCGTTTGTCACGGTCCATAGCATAATATCGACCTGTAACAGTAGCAATTTGTCCCGAAGAATGTTGCAGGTGATCTGATAACTCAGTCATAAAACCTAGCCCACTTTTCGGATCTGTATCTCGACCATCTGTAAAGGCATGAATTTTAACATCAGTCAATTCAGCCTCATGACACAAATCACAGATTTTTTTGAGATGATTAATATGAGAATGCACGCCACCATCACTCACTAAACCAATGAGATGAAGCGTTATTGAATGCTGCTTAGCATACTTTAACATATTAATAAATTCATAATTTGTATTTATTTCACCATCACGTAAAGCAACATTTATACGTTGCAATTCTTGGTATACAATTCTACCAGCACCAATGTTTAAATGCCCTACTTCACTATTCCCCATCTGTCCAGAAGGTAGTCCTACGGCTTCACCACAAGTTAACAATTCGGTGTTTGGATATGCAGAATACATCGATTTTACGAATGGTACATGAGCATTTTGTATTGCATCAGCGCTCTTTTTGAGACCATGGCCCCATCCATCCATGATTATTAATACACACTTTTTTGACATAATCGCGAAATTAATGCAATATTTGCACTAAATTAGTGCTAACTATCTGAATTTGAGGTCACTTATAAAAATATTTTCTAGCCTACTTTGCAGAAAATCTTTGCTACTAGGTTGTCTTCTTGTAACAATACATTCGGGGTTATATTCTCAAGAATACTTGAAAAATATCTCCAATGCGTTAAACCAAGGAGATGCTAGTGCCGTGTCCGCCTATTTTGACAAAACAGTGGATATTACATTTTCTGAAGAGTCTAATACATACAGCAAAAAGCAGGCCGAAATTATCTTACAAAAGTTTTTTTCAAAGGTTGAACCCAAACAATTTCAAAAATTAAAAAGTGGGGATTCGAAATACAACAATACTTATTACAGTATTGGAAGGCTTTCTACTTCCAATGGAGATTATAAAATCTATTTATTTTTTCTCCAAAAAAAGGGCACATATTATTTAAAAGAAATGCGTTTTGAAAAATAAATCCATTACCAACAGCCAGAAAATTCATAAAAGAAACTGCAGAAAAATCAAAAACTAGCGTAAACAAATTTAAGAAAAATGGATTTAAAACAATTTGTAGCCTTAGCATTAGAAGAAGATATTAGAGATGGAGATCATTCCTCGTTGGCTTGTATACCCTCAGGAGAAATGGGTAAAGCAGTACTCAAAATAAAAGAAAATGGTATTATTGCTGGGATAGATGTAGCCGTAGAAATATTTAAAACAATTGAACCTAAAGCTATATTAATCTGTTACAAACAAGATGGCGAAAAAGTACAAAAAGGAGATACTGCCTTTGATGTGATTGCTTCTGTGCTTACCATTTTGAAAGCTGAACGTCTAGTACTGAATATCATGCAACGTATGAGTGGAATAGCTTCTTTAACCAATACCTATGTAGAAAAAATTGCAGCCTACAACACAAAATTATACGATACTCGAAAAACAACACCATTGTTTCGGTGGTTTGAAAAAAGAGCTGTCGTGCTTGGTGGTGGCTACAATCATAGAATGGGATTATATGATATGATTATGCTAAAGGATAATCATATCGATTATTGTGGTGGTATTGAAAAAGCCATAGATCAAACAAACGAATATTTAGCCAAAAACCAATTGAAACTACCTATTCAAATAGAAGCAAGAACCATCGATGATGTCAAACGAATTGTGGCTCACGGCGATATTCAACGTATTATGTTTGATAATTTTTCGCCAGCTCAAATTGAACAAAGCCTATTGATTACTCAAGGGCAATTTGAAACTGAAGCAAGTGGTGGTATTACGTTAGAAACAATTGAATCCTTTGCTGCAACTGGTGTAGATATTATTTCTGCAGGAGCTATTATACATCATGCAGTGAGTATGGATTTGAGTTTAAAAGCAGTGAAATAAATCCATGCATTCATCTATTTTTTTTATTGTAAATGCTCGCATTGGCGATCAAAAAATTGCTCAATTGACCCGAGCATTGCTTTTGCATTTGACCACATACAAACATGAAGTTCATGTCACAGCATATAGCGGCCATGCACTAAAACTTGCCAAACAAGCTATTGAAAATGGGGCTTCGCTTATAGTAGCAGTAGGTGGCGATGGCACTGTTAATGAAGTATTACAAGCCCTCGTATATAGCAATATACCTCTTGCTATAATCCCTACTGGATCTGGCAATGGACTTGCTCGACATTGTAATATTCCATTACACATTGAAAAAGCAGTAGAATTAATCATCACTGGACATGTCGTGCCAATAGATATTGGCAAAGCCAATAATCGATTTTTTATAAGCAATGCAGGAGTAGGCTTTGATGCTTGGGTTTGTCATCAAATCAAGCAAACGACAAGCAGAGGATTAAAAATGTATGTCAAAGAAGTGATTCGCAATTACTTTTCATATAAATCGGATACCTATACTATTCAAGCTGACGACAAAACTATCACTGAAAAAGCCTACTTTTTGAACATTGCCAACGGCAAAGAATTTGGATATGGCTTTCAAATTGCACCTGATGCAAGTCTTCGAGATGGATTATTAGATATGATTTTAGTAAAAAAAATCACGCCGTTAAGCGGAATTCAATTTGTGTGGGATGGCTGGAACAAAAAAATAAATAACAATAAAGACTGCATACATTTGAGAGCTAAACGCTTTATACTGCAAGGACCCCAACTAAATTATTTCCAAACCGATGGAGATGCTCATACTTGCAATGGAACTTGTGTTATTGAAATTTGTAAGGATGGCGTACATTTGTTAGTTCCTATATCAGTTGAAAACATTTAAACTATGACCAAAAAAAAACTATTCAGCGGAGGTTTAGTTTACTCCACTGAACCTACCATTCTAAAAGAAGAATTCCTAGAGGAACAAGATACATTGCCACCGAGTCAACAACGCTTAAAGGTAAAGTTAGATACAAAACAGCGTGCTGGCAAAGTAGTTACTTTAACCGAAGGATTTATAGGCAAAGAAAACGACCTAGAACAATTAGGTAAAATGCTGAAAACTAAATGTGGCACAGGTGGGTCAGTTAAAGATGGTTTTATATTATTACAAGGCGATTATAAAAACAAAGTAATTCAATTTCTTCAACAAGCAGGCTATAATGTCAAACCATAATAGTTAAAAACAATTGATATGCACAAACCATTCCTTTCTTTATTACTAGTTATTTTATTGTTGCAAATGTCATCCTGCAAATCTAAAATAACTTACAATGGCGACTCTATGATTAATTACCCGGACATGAGTATGATCTTGCAGGATAATGTAGAACCTTACGAAAAATCCCCCTACACGTATCGTTTAGTTACTGTCGAAAACAATAAAAAAGATACTTCCTATTTACATGCCAATGAAGTTAAATGGAAAAGCATCAAACAACCATTTCTAGATGCTTCTTTGTACAATAAAGAGCTAGATAGACAGTATAAAATTGATGTCATCACTGATACATTAACTTCTACTTTGACTATGATATACACTTCATTAAACCCTGAAAATTTAACATCTAATCTCAGCATCAAAGCGAATCTTGCTGACAATAAAGTCAAATCGATTTATGCTGAAACAAGGGATGCTGGATTTTTTAATAGTACTGAATACAAACTGTTATTGGTCAATCAAAAAACCATTCAAATACAAGAGTTAAGTAAAAAACCTTTTTCTTCTTTAAAACAAAAAGTAACAACTTTAACTTATTTAAACTAAACAATTCAACCTTTTCAGTTCAGCTTACTAACGTAATAATATTCAGTGACACGCGAAGAATTTGTACCCTTAATTCAATCACTACCCAATAAACCTGGTATATATAAATATTTTGACGTAACAGATAAAATCATTTATGTAGGAAAAGCTAAAAATTTACGAAAGCGCGTTTCCTCCTATTTTAACAAAAAGAATGACAACTATAAAACGACAAGACTCGTTTCCGAAATAGTGCGGTTTGAAATTTCTATTACCGACAATGAAGAAGATGCTTTTCTGCTTGAAAATTCGTTAATCAAACAACTTCAACCCAAATACAATATTGAACTTAAAGATGATAAAAGTTACCCTTATATTGTAATTAAAAAAGAGCCATTCCCTCGTATATTTCTAACAAGAAGACTCATCAAAGACGGATCGGAATACTTTGGACCATACACATCGGTTGATCATGTAAGAGCAATGCTCGAACTCATCAAACAAACTATTTTACTTCGAACATGTAGCCTTAACTTAACTGAAACCAATATCAAACAAGGTAAATTCAAAGCTTGTCTTGAATATCACATCGGCAACTGCAAAGCCCCTTGTGTAGGCTTAGAAACCAAAGAAGAATACGATTGGCAGGTCAATCAAGTCCGCGAAATATTTAAAGGCAAGCTAGGTGAAATAACCAAGCACTACAAAAAAGAAATGGCCACTTATGCTGAAAATTTAGAATTTGAAAAAGCAGAAATTACTAAAAAGAGACTTGAATATATTAAAAGCTATCAGAGTAAATCTATCATAGTCAATACTAAAATTGACAATGTCGATGTCGTTACAATTATCTCTGATGAACGTTTCGCCTACGTGAATTATATGATCATCGTACAAGGTAGCATTGTGCAAACGCATACGACTAAAATCGAAAAGAAATTAGACGAATTAGACGAAGAAATATTACCCCTTGCTGTTCAATTGCTCCGCGACCGATTTAAAAGTTACTCGACCGAAATAATTTCAGCAGTAGAATTTGAATTTTCAGAAGGAATACAAATCACGGTCCCAAAATTGGGCGATAAACGCAAACTGATTGAGCTTTCGCTAAACAATGCACAATACTTGATGCAAGAACAACGACGAAAAAACACTTTGCTATTGCAAGATAAAACAGATGAAGACAATAAAACACTTTTAAAAAATCTTAAAGAAGAACTTAGCCTTTCTGAAGTACCTTATCATATAGAATGTTTTGACAACTCAAATTTCCAAGGCAGTTATCCAGTAGCTGCTATGGTTTGTTTCAAAAATGGTGTTCCTGACAAAAAAGAATATCGTCATTTTCATATCAAAACAGTAGAAGGCATCAATGATTTTGCGAGTATGAAAGAAATCGTTTACAGACGCTACAAACGTGTTTTGGACGAAGGCATGCCTATTCCTCAATTAATCATTATAGATGGTGGTAAAGGTCAATTGAGTTCGGCCGTGGAATCCTTACAAGAACTTGGTATGATGGGCAAAACAACTGTAGTTGGTTTGGCTAAAAATGTGGAGGAATTATTCTACCCTGGCGACAGCGAATCACTCAAATTACCATTTCAAAGTGAGGGTTTAAATTTAATCAAACAAATTCGGGATGAAGTTCATCGGTTTGGAATTACTTTCCATCGCAAAACGAGCAGCAAAGGTATA
>JBILCF010000173.1:0-5847 GCA_044353325.1 Chitinophagaceae bacterium
AGCATTGGTTAATTACAAAACATATTATTATGTTGTTGTTGCATATGCTCAAAATAATTTTAAACAATTTGATCCATCAAATTTTGGTGGAACTCAAGATAAAGTTTATTTAGAAAGTCGTACTAATGGTAATGGACTTCCAATAGAAGTGATTAAAGCAATGCCTCACCCGGCTACAGATAGTTTATATATTCAAACTTATGCTGATTATGGAACAGGTATACAATTAAAAAGGATTGAAGGTATAGGTAATAACGGTGTAGCTATGGAAATGACTGAAGAATCAGAATTACAAGCATTAAGTGGTACAAATCAATCTTACTATCCGACTTACAAAGCAAATTTAGGACCTATAGATTTAAAGGTTATTAATCCTGATAGCATTAAACCAGGTAATTATGAAGTTTGGTTAGCTGTAAATTCTGGATTTAGCCAACCTTTTAATGGAGGTCTTGCATTGGACACAACAAAAGGTGCTCGTGCAGATGATACAAGATGGTTTATAGTTAATACGACTACTGGAGATACTATTTTTAGTCAAGTAAATTTAACTGAATACAATGAGCAATACTTAAGAAAGTATCAAATCAATCCTTCAGATAAACAATTGGATTGGGGTATTTCAGCTTCAGTAACGCAACATGTTAGACCAGCTGATGATATGTTCAGTAATCAAAATGGACTTATTTCTTCCACTTTAATAGTGAATGACATCAACAATATTTGGCTTTCAGGAATTGCGGATGTTGATGGTGTATCTTTCAATAACTGGATTAGAGCTGGAGGGCAATTTGGTACAAATGCTCCAACTACAAATGGGGAAGTAGAAAATTGTCCTATGTCAGATATTTCAAACAATGCTGATCAAAATGGAGAATTTGAGAATGTATTGGGTGGTACATTTGCACCATATGTTCTTGCAAACAACGAAAATCAAGCTAAATGTGGTACTGGTGTGTATTATGGTCAATATCCTGCTGTTACTCAAAATAAAAACCTTCTTAAGAATATCTATTCTATAGATTTAGTGTATACATCAGATCGTTCAAAATGGACACGTTGTGCTGTTATTGAAATGACAGATCAATCTGGAGCTAATGTATTATCTGAAGGTGGTGCTTTCAAATATACATTACGTCAACATGATGGATGGAATGGTAATGTTGATGCAAATGGTAACCCCGTTTATTCAACAGAACCAAACGATAGAGGTATGAGTTATTTTCCAGGTTACGCTGTTAACATAGAAACTGGCGAACGCTTAAATATTGCTTTTGGCGAAGAATCATTTAACGCTCAAGACAACGGTAATGATATGCTTTGGAACCCAACTAGTCGTAGAACTGATCCTGTCAATTTTCAATTGAAATGGGGAGGAAAACATGTTGTATATGTATTGCGTTCAAAATATGATGGAGGTGCTGCTTTAGCCAATGAATTGAAAAACAATACGAATAGCCCAACTGCTTTGAGAACTGCATATGAGAATATGATGTGGGTTGGAATTCCAATTTTAGCTTCTGGAAGTAAATTAGCCTCAGTAAAAGATGGACTTATCCCTTCTGATATTCGAGTTCAAGTACGTGTTACTCGTCCATTTACTTGGTACAAACCTGATCCAAATCAAACTTTACGTAATAACGGATGGCCTTTGTATACTTTCTCTACAAATGATATCACTCCTGCTAAATTGGGTGATGCAAGAAATAATTATACAGATAACAAAGATCAAATTTTCAAACGAATTCATGTAGTTCCTAATCCTTATTATGCGTATAGTGAATATGAGTCATCACGTATTGACAATAGAGTTAGAATTATTAATCTTCCTGAAAAAGCTATTATCAAAATATTTACAGTTGATGGAGCTTTAGTACGTACGATTAATAAAAATGATGCTAAAACAAACTATGTAGATTGGGATATCAAAAATAGTAAAAATATACCTGTAGCTAGTGGTATGTATCTTGTTCATGTTAACTTACCAGGAATTGGAGAAACTGTATTGAAATGGTTTGGAGCAATGCGTCCAACTGATTTGATCAGCTTCTAATGATTATTAATTTAAATTAAGAAACGAATTTTATTTCAATTATATGATAACGAAAAAAATAAAACTTACTGCAATTGCTCTTTGTCTTGGATTAAGTGCACTTGCTGGAAATAAAGATAGATCTGGTCAAGCTGCTGCAGGGGAATTGTTAATCAATCCATGGGGTAGAACTGGTGGTTTATTTGGACTAAATGGCGCAAATGTATCTGGAATCGAAGCAATGAAGTTAAATGTTGCTGGATTAGCAAATACTGAAAAAACCGAAATTGGATTAGCGCATAATCGTTACCTTTCTGGGACTGGTATCGGAATCAGTAACCTTGGCATTGCGCACAATTTAGGCGAAGTAGGTGTACTTGGTGTAAATATCATGAGCATGACGTTTGGTGATATTCCTATTACGACTGTTGGTTCTCCAGAAGGAGGAGTCGGAACCTATAAACCAAGCTTTTTAAATATATCGGTTGGTTTAGGTCATACTTTTTCTAAAAACATGGCTGCCGGAATTAACTTTACCTATGTCAATCAAGCTATCAGTAATATTAGAGCAAGTGCTCTAGGTTTTGATGCAGGTATTCAGTATACAAATGGTAAACGTGACAATCTCCATTTAGGTGTTACTCTACGAAATGTAGGAACAAATCTTCGTTATAGTGGAGATGGTTTCAGTTTTAATGGAACTAGCCCAGAGTTTAGTAAAGAGATTACTGTGAATTCACGTTCAGACAAATTTGCATTACCTTCTCAACTGAATATTGCTACAGCATATGATTTCTATTTAGATGAAGGTAAAATGTCTGATGATGGTAAAACTGAAGTTAAACCAAATCACCGTTTAACTGGTATGTTGAGTTTTATTTCTAATTCTTTCAACAGTGATTGGTTAGGTTTAGGTGCTGAATATTCATTTAAAGAAAAATTCATGTTGCGTGCTGCATATCGTTATGAGTCTGAAAATTTAGACAAGGAATTATCAACTACATTCTACACAGGAGTTAGTGCTGGTGTAACTTTTCAAACACAATTGTCTTCTGGCGAAAATTCTCCCAAAGTAGCATTTGACTATGCTTATAAACCAACTCGAATAGCTTCTGGCGTTCACACTGTAGGAGTTCGACTTAATCTTGCTGGTAAAGCAAAATAGTCCTTTTGTCTTTTCATTAAAAAATCATTAATTTTGCATAATCAACGCTTTCATTCGAGGGCGTTGATTCTTTTTTACAATACTTAAACAACAAATATATGAGCATAACTTATGTTACTAAAGAAACACTTGAACAAATGATTGAAGAATTAAATCAGTTGAAATCTGTAGGTCGATCGGAGATAGCTAAAGCAATTGCAGAAGCAAGAGAGAAAGGTGACTTAAAAGAGAATGCTGAATATGATGCAGCAAAAGAAGCTCAAGGACATCACGAAGCTCGTATTTCAGTTTTAGAAACCGCAGTCGTCAATGCAAGAGTTATTGACATCAATACTATTGACACAAGTAAAGTAACTATATTAAGTAAAGTGACAATCAAAAATATGGGTACTAAAAAATCTTTACAATATCATATAGTTTCAGAAAACGAAGCTGATTTAAAGCAATCTAAAATCTCAGTGACTTCTCCTATAGGAAAAGGCTTGTTAGGGAAGAAAGTAGGGGATGTTGCTGAAGTACAAACTCCAGGTGGGATACTCAAATTTAAAATTGAAAATATTACTGTTTAATTGCATTTACAGATATGGCTTCCATATTTACAAAAATCATACAAGGAGAAATACCTTGTTACAAAATTGCTGAAGATGAGCACTTTTTAGCATTTTTAGATGTTTTTCCATTAGTCATGGGGCATGTTTTAGTCGTTCCTAAAGTAGAGTGCGATAAAATTTATGCATGCGATGATGAAATTTTATCAAAATGGCTTGTTTTTGCGAAGCCTATTGCATTGGCTATAGAAAAAGCAATACCATGCAAGCGTGTAGGATTGAGTGTAATAGGACTTGAAGTGCCGCATGCCCATATGCATTTGGTTCCGATAGAGTCTGCTAATGATTTAAATTTTACCCAAAAAAAACTTAGCCCTGAGGCTGAGGATTTAAAGCGTATTCAAGCGCTTATTCTTTCTCATCTTCTTTAGCACTCGGATTTATAAATCGAAATCCAACACCATGTATGGTTTGAATTTCAATATCAGTTTCATCTTTTAAATATTTTCTAATTTTTGTGATAAACACATCCATACTTCTGCCTAGGAAGTAATCATCTTTGCCCCACACTTTGGTTAAAACTTCATCACGTTTGACTACACGGTTTGGATTCATGCAAAAGAATCGAAGTAAATCGGCTTCTTTTTGTGTTAATCTCACATCTGTGTTAGGGCCTTTTACAGTAAGGTTTGGAAAATCAAAGGTCGTTTGCCCTATTAAAAATATTAGTTCATCTTGATCTGGTCCTTTTGTTCTTTTTAGGAATACATCTATTCGAAGCATCAACTCCTCCATACTAAATGGCTTGGTAATGTAATCGTCTCCACCGGCTTTAAAACCTGCAATACGATCTTCTTGTAAACTTTTTGCAGTAATAAAAAGAATTGGGATATGTGTATTTTTTCGTCTGATTTGAGCTGCAAGAGTAAAACCATCTTTTTGTGGCATCATGACATCTAAAAGACATAAGTCATAAAAGTTTTTTGAAAACTGTTGCCAACCCATATTGCCATCTGTTGCATGAGTGACTTCAAATCCTCGCTCTTCAAGACTATCTTTTATTACATATCCTAAGGATGCATCATCTTCAACTAATAATATTTTTGTTTTTTGTGGCATACAATATATGATTTAATGTTTTTTGGGTATAAATATACAAAATTCCGAACCTTTGTCAAGTTCACTAGAAACTTTTATATCTCCACCATGCAATTTACAAATTAATTTCACATAATTCAATCCCAAGCCAAATCCTTTTACATTATGTAAATTGCCTGTTGGAATGCGATAAAATTTATTGAAAATTAGTTTTAGACTTTCTTTCGGAATACCAATTCCATTGTCTGTAATAGAAATGGATATACCATCTTTTTGTTCGATACAATTAATAGTGATTTGAGGCTTGTGATTGCAGTATTTTATAGCGTTGTCAAGCAGATTGCTGATGACATTTTTAAAGTGCAATTTGTCAGCAAATATCATCATGTTTTTGGGTTCGAAATTACATTTGATATCACCACCTCTTGAACGAACTAAAACCTTGTAGGTTTTTTCTATAGTTTCGTCAATCAATGGTTTTAAATCGAATTCTTCTTTGTTGAGTTGTACTACATCTTTGCCACTCTTAGCCATTTGCAATACTCGTTCCACCTGATTTGTTAAGTGTATAGTTTCATTGTTTATAATGGTTGCATAATTTAATAATCGTTCAGGGTTGTTGACAATATTAGGATTTTTTAAAACTTCAGATGAAATTTTAATTGTAGCTAAAGGTGTCTTGAATTCATGCGTCATATTATTGACAAAGTCTTTCTGAATTTCGGAAAGTCTTTTTTGCCTGAAAATTATAAAAATAGCATATGCTAAGATTAATAAAAATAAAACAAGAACGAGCGATGAGATGATCCAATTGGACATTTCTCGAGTTAAAAAATCTTTAAGTAAAGGAAAATAAACACCAAAGTAATTGTTGCCTTTGCTATTTTTAGAATACACAGAAGGTAAAGGAATATCTTCTATTTCAGAATTATTCATACTAATGTATTCACTATAAATCATATTCGAATTTTCGCAATCAAAAACCGAAATTTTATAATCCGTTT
>JBILCF010000175.1:0-5839 GCA_044353325.1 Chitinophagaceae bacterium
ATACAAACAACGCGTAGTATTTGCCGATGCTGAAAACTTTAAAACCTTAAAAGCAGCTCAAATCGTACGAGATGAAGCCATTGCTATTCCGGTATTGTTGGGCAATGTGCGCAAAATCAAAGCCATTATCAAGGAACATAATTTAGATATTAATGGTCTTGAAATTATCGATCCGAAATCGGATGAAAACGAAGCAAAACGCATTGAGTATGGCGAAAAATTGTTTGCAAAACGAAGTAGAAGAGGATATAATACTTATGAAGCACGCAAGATTATGCGCGAGCGCAATTATTTTGGATGTATGATGCTCGAAAACAATGAAGCCGATGCTGTTATAACTGGACTTTCGAGGAAGTATACTGATACATTAAGACCTGTATTGGAAATCATTGGTGTAGATAGTAAAGTGAAAAAATTGGCTGGCATGTATATTATGCTCACCAAACGCGGTCCAATTTGTTTTGCCGATACGACAATCAACGAATTCCCGACTGCACAAGATTTAGTAGATATTACTTTGCTTGCAGCTGAAAAAATTAAGAACTTAAACATCACACCTCGTGTGGCTATGCTTTCGTATTCCAATTTTGGTAGTAGCAATTTGAGCGAAGCCAAGAAAGTACGAGAGGCAGTCGATATACTGCATGAAAAGCATCCCGAAATTATTGTTGATGGCGAAATACAGGGTAGTATAGCCTTCAACAATGAATTGTTGAAAGAAAATTACCCATTCAGTTCTTTGGTGAACAATCCTCCCAATATTTTGATTTTCCCCAATTTGGCTGCTGGTAATATTGCTTATCATTTGATGATGGAACTAGGCAATTCAGAAGCTGTAGGACCTATTTTATTGGGACTCAATAAGTCAGTGCATGTATTGCAATTGGGCAGTAGCGTAAGACAAATTGTGAATATGGTAGCGATAGCTGCTGTAGATGCGTACGTCAAAAGCAAAGCGAAGAAAGGGTAGTCAAATTTGATTTGTTTTTTTATAATCAGGTCAAAAAGCTATACATATTTACTTCTTAGATATAAATGTTTAAAATAGGTAGGATTAATAATTCAGTTTTATCTTTATAATTGAACAGAAATGCATGACTGAAAAACTTAAACATATACTTGATTCATATGAAGACTTTGAACTAGCCTTTTTAAGCAAGTATAACCTGAATACATACACTGATCAAACAATTCAAAGTATTAAAAAGTATATTCATTCACGAGGTCTTACAGAATCCAAAATAAATGAACTCATTGAACTAACAAATCAAACTGTATTTCCTGATTATCATTCAAGATGCCCGCGTTGTAAATCTAATAAAATTAGAACTGAAAATATAGAATACTCAAATACAACATCATCAGACACTGCAACTATTTTAGATGGAATGAATGGTACGATTTCAGCTAGAATAAGGCAAATATGTAATGTTTGTGAATATTATATATCTGATCCTAATAATGAAAGTTCGAAAAGTAAAACATCATTTAGTAAACTAGTTGATTTGTTTTTTGAAATATTTAAACACTACTAATATAATTGCAAACTAATAATAGCTTATGAGTTTCTGGGATTAATTTGACAGAATTTACTCAATTTAAAGCTAAAGATTAAGTTATTAATAATTTTTCAATACTTCAATACTTTTCCCGATTGCACAATCCTTTTTCCGTCTTTGCCAAGTGCTTGACTAGCCGTAAAGGTATTTTTGCGGCATGAATTTAAAATATACACTATTTCTATGGGCTCAAATTGCTTTTGTAGGAGTCTCAATTCAAGCAACAGCTCAATCCAGATATGCAAGACATGACTCTATGGCTAGAGTCGAAATGCCACAAATACAGATTATATCCAAGAAAAATAGTTTGCTCAATACCTTACCCGGTTCGGTAGGTACAGTCGGTTCGAAAGAATTAGAACAAGTAGCACCAGTTTCGGGAAATGAAATTTTTAGACGCATTTCGGGTATCCACGTTGTGGATGAAGAAGGAGCCGGTTTGCGTATGAATCTTAGCATTCGTGGTTTAGATCCTGATCGTAGTCGAAGTGTATTGGTGTTGGAAGATGGTGTGCCTGTTTCCTTAAATCCATATGGTGAGCCAGAGTTGTATTATACACCCTTGATCGATCGGATGGCTGGTGTAGAAGTACTTAAAGGCAGTGGACAATTGTTGTTTGGACCTCAAACGATTGGTGGTGTTGTAAATTATATTACCAAAGATCCTTCGTTGCAACCCGAAGGTCGAGTCAAATTAACAGTAGGCGATTTTGGTTATATCAGTGGATTGGCGAGTTATGGCGCTACATACGGCAATGTCGGTGTACAAGTCAATTATGCGCATAAGCAAGCAAGTAATTTGGGGTATACGCAATTCAATGTGCATGATTTTTCAACAAAATTGAAGTTTAAATTCTCCGAAAAATCAACCTTAGGGGTTAAATTAGGCTATTACACTGAGCAGTCCAATGCAACTTATATTGGTTTGACACAACAAATGTATGCATCAGGGAATCAAGATTTTGTGTTGATGGCGCCAGACGATAATTTGAATATCCGTAGAACATCTATCAGCGCAACGCATCATTATAGAGCATCAAATCGTTTGCAACTCAATACAACCATGTATGCGTATACAACAGATCGAGATTGGCAGCGTCAGGATTTTAGTACCAGCAAAACAGCATCAAATTTATCAGGTGTAGTTTGGGGCGATACTGCAATAGCTGGTGGTGCAATTTATATGCGCAACCAAAACGCACATCGCAATCGAGCATTTTCGGTATTGGGTGTCGAACCACGATTGAAATATGAACACCAATTGTTTTCGAAGCAAGCTGAATTGCAAGCGGGCGTTCGCTTTCATACCGAACAAGCCAATGAGCAACGTATCAATGGTAAAAAAGCAGATGCACAATCAGGTGATCTGGTAGAAGATGAATTGCGCACTGGAAATGCATTGAGTGCATTTGTACAACAAACATTGACTGCTTCGAAATACATTACATTCAATGCAGGCGCACGTGTAGAATATTATGATTACAACAGAAATATTTACAGAAACACATTTACGATAGGAGGTACATCAAGTGTGCGTGATACTAATATACAAGCTGGACAAGCTATTACATCGGTTCTTCCTGGTGTAGGTATGAACCTCAATATGTCCAAATCAAATACTGTTTTTGCCGGTATACACAGAGGTTTTGCACCGCCACGTGTCAAAGATGCAATATCAAATCAAGGCGAAGTTTATTTGCTCGAAGCCGAACAAAGTTGGAATATGGAAATTGGCACACGAGGACGAGTTAGCAAATTGCTTGAATATGAAGTGACATTGTTTAGAATGGATTTTTCAAATCAAATCATACCTGTGGCAGAATCAGCTGGCGGAACAGGTTCAGGCTTAGTGAATGGCGGCAAAACATTGCACCAAGGAATAGAAGGATCTTATGTATTTCATATTGGACAATTGTGGCATAGCAAAACAAAGTATGTTTGGAAATCGAATGCAACCTTTACACAAGCTACATTTAGCCAAGATCGATTTATAAAAGAAGGAACAAGCAATGTCAATATCAACGGCAATCGAACACCTTATGCACCCAAATATACCGTTACTAGTGCGTTGAGTGCGCTTACAGCATTTGGATTAGGCGCTCAAGCTACAGCAACATTTACGGGTATGCAGTATACCGATATGTTGAATACTGTTTTGCCAAGCGCCGATGGACGAGTAGGCCAATTGCCAGCGTATCAGTTGTTTGATGCAACCGTATTTTATACTATACCCAAAACAAAAGTGACCTTTAATATGGCTTTAAAAAATATTACGAACGAACGCTATATTTCAAGCCGAAGACCACAAGGTATACGAGTTGGGAATCCACGATTTATTAGTGCTGGAATAGACGTGATGTTTTAAGGACGAATTTATTTTTCTTTCAAAACCATATCAATACACATCACAGCAGCCATCAGCATAATACGATGAGGATCGTTTGGCTTAACACTCTCGCTGATTATACAAGCATAATTGTCAGCTGAGGTAAAAAGTTCTTTGCCAATACCAGCCCACTTTTTGGATACATTCAAGAGTATATCGCCGCTATTGTCTTTAATGGCAAATTCCCATCCAATAAAATTTCCTTGCAAAGTGCCGATTTTATTGTTCTCGGTATCTAAGATTTCAAAACTTGGTTTGAGCAAATTAAATACTTTACGCAATGTACCCACTAAGTTATCATGTTCATCATATACCGAAACGACAGATCTGAAAATTGTAAATCCACGTTGGATAGACAAGATAGGCATATCGGTAGTTGCTTCAGTGACAATAATATGAAAAGGCGTGAGTTTTTTGTATTCTGTAAATCGGAAAATCTTTGTGAAAAATCCTAAATTAGGTTCTCTACAATTCATAATATGGATATTCGATTCCAAATTAAAGATATCGTAATTGTTGGCTGCTTTGAATATTCCTGTATGTTCTTTTACGAAGTAATTGTTGGTGTTAAAACTGAGTGCATGCTTGAGTATATGTTAGATTTTGTGTTGAAAAAAATGAATTGTTGTTATAAGTAGGTTGTTTTGAGTAATAGAAACCAATAAAGCTTTCGAGCTTGTGCGCTCAAAGATAGAAGAATAATCATGAATTCAAAATTACAGTAAACTGTATCAGACAGTAGTTTTTAAAAAACTAAGGCTTCGTTCTTATCAGCGGCAATATTTCTACTTTCTATAATTTTACTTACATTTACTACATAATTTAACCCTTCATGAAAAAAAATTACTTCATATGTTTGATTGCAACAATAGCTTCATTGAGTTATTCTGCCAAGGCTCAAAACTTCCTAAACGGATCTTTTGAATCGTGGGGAGTGGCAAACGTTTGTGAAATAAATACTGTTCCAGATAATTGGATTAATTACTCTGTGGCTTGCGCAGCCTTCGATGAAGCCAATTTTACTCTTTGTCCTTCTACAATTCCACCCAATGCATCGGATGGTAATGTTTATGCACGTGCTTGCGCAGGGCCAGATTGGCAAGGCGGTGAAGGAGTGTATCAGAATGTATCCAATTTTAATGTAGGACAAGTTTATACCTTAAGTTTTGATTATGCCGGCTCCAATTTATATGGAGGTACAGATAGTGTGCGATGGAAAGTTTATATCAACGATACATTGGTGTCTCTAACACCATTCTGTTCTTCATTGCAAAATACGTGGTTAAATTTTTCGTATAGTTTTATACCCACTCAAAGTGTCAATAAAATAGGGTTCAGGGCTTATTTTATAAATCCAAGTATATCAGGGTCGGGTAGTGCTGGTATTGACAATGTAAAATTGGAACATGATGTAGTCACAAGTGTGAGCAATACGCAATTGGATAACGATGTCAAAATTTATCCTGTGCCATTAGACAATAGTTTAACAATAGAACATACCTCAAATGACGAACTAGATGTGGTTTTGTTGGATTTAAACTTGGTAGAGAAAGTGAAACAACAATTTAAAAATAAGGTAGTCTTATCAACTGCAAATTTATCCAAAGGCTTGTATATCTGCCTTGTCAAAAAGAAGGGTGTTGTAATCCATAGAAAGACATTGTTGAAGCTGTAGGTTAAATGTTAGTCATTGGGGTAAAACAAATAAAAACCTTGGAGCTGAGCAATTTTGCTATATGAAGCTACTTCACGCTATCCGGCGCGCACGGCGCTGCCTCCTATCGTGGCTAGTTTTCAGGGACATTTACTTTATTGAGCTGATGAAATGCAAGCCCCAGCTCTGCGGGATGTTCGGCTCTGCGGCATCCCGTAGGTTAGATAAAAAAGGTTCTCA
>JBILCF010000174.1:0-5839 GCA_044353325.1 Chitinophagaceae bacterium
GTATATATAAAGAGTAGCAATGAAGAAGGGGTGATTTTAGAATTTATTGGAGGGGATATGGCGTCGGTACGAGTAGACAAAAAATCGTATCATGTTTACCTAGATGATATAGAACATCCCTATCTACGATGGTTTACACAGAAAAAAGTGATTAAAAATACTGTAAAAAGTATTGATCAATTGTTGACAGAGAAAAAGTCGACTCGAAAATCTTCTCTACCCCAAGGTATATACTTAGTTTTTATGCCTACGTATTCCTTTGATGGATTTGAGGATTCGGTAGAAAAGATTAAAGTATATCTCTACAACGAAACATTGGGGAATTATAACATGGAGTATGTGTGTAAATGCAAAAACGAAACGATTTTTACCCTTGATTCTACCTTAACAGCAGAAAGTGAGTTCTATTTGCATGATATTGATTTTGAAACTGCTTCTCAAAATCCGAGTTTTTATCATCGATTTATAGATATTCTAGATCCGAAATTGGATTATGATGGTGAGTTTATATTGAAACCCAAAAAATTATTTGATAAAATCCATGAAGTTAAATATCAGAATAAAGCCTTTTTTTCTTTTTTATTGATCGAAACTATAGTTCCAAGGGAAGCAAAAGAGGTTATAAAGACGTTTTTTCCGCCCACTCAAACAGATAAAAGACCTTCGAATCATTTTGATTTCGAAAACGCATTAAAAAAATCGAAATATGAAGTGGATTTGCATATTGAAAAGTTATACCCAAATTACAAAGGTTTAGGAGCTTCTGAAATGCTTCAAATTCAGCTCAGAGAATGCCAAAAAGCCCTTGATTTGGCTATTGCAACTCATCAAGAAGCCTTAGTTTTCATCCATGGTATAGGAAAAGGGTCGTTAAAAAATGAAATTCATTTGATACTTGACCAAACCAAATGGGTTAAACGATACGTCAATAGATATGACAACCGGTATGGTTATGGTGCCACTGAGGTATTTTTCCAATATTAAGTTGTTAAAAATAAATTTATTTTTTACTTTTAAGCCATATTTTCAACAACATGAAAAAAATCTTATCCATTTTAGTCCTATTTTGCTCTCTAGCTTTTGTGAACTATGAAGCCAAAGCGTCCCATGCGGCGGGTGGTGAACTAGTATACTCGTTAGTGCCAAATACAACCAACACGTACAAGTTTACATTTAAATTTTACCGTGATTGTAGTGGAACTACAGAGCCTGCAACTTTTCAATTGTGCGGTAGTACAAGCACTGCATGTGGTGTAGCTTTTACAGCAACGCTTAGCAAAGTTTTAGGTAATTTGCCTAATGGTCAACCAAATGGTTCTCCAGTCACTACTGGTTGCCCTGGTTTTCCTACCAACTGTAATGGTGGTACTATCCCTGGTTATCGCGAATGGTGGTATGAGGGGAATGTAACAATTCCAACTCAATGTAATTTTTGGCGTTTTTATGTTCAATTATGCTGTAGAAACACTGGTATCAATAATTTGACAAACTCTGCAAGCCAAAATATATTTATTGAAGCGCATTTTGATAATACTGTTACTCAAAACAACAGTTCACCTTATTTCTCAAATCCTCCAATTGCTTATTTCTGTATCAATCAGTTAGCGAATGTAAACTACGCTGCAATTGATCCAGATGGCGATTCTATTGTGTATGAGTCAATTGAACCTAGAACAAATGCAAGTTGCACATATGCTCCAAGTATCATATTTGCAGCTGGTTATAATACAGTTCAACCATTTCCAACTGGGAATACATTTACATTAAACACATCAACTGGTGCCATTTCATTTGTTCCAACAGTAGCTGGGAAGTGGGTGTTTACGGTTAAAGCCAAGGAGTACAGAAATGGACAATATATAGGTTTTATCATGCGGGATATTCAAATCGTAGTAGATAATTGTAATACACCTTCTCCAACATTGGGTATTGATACTCTAACCATATTAGGAGGTTCGCTAGTCAATGGAACAGTTCAAGGTTGTGCTGGCGATACCCTTAATTTCTGTTTTGATATCAAGTCTACAAGTCCTATAGCAGTGTTGGTTCCAAATGATAATAGTGCTGTATCAGTACCTGGTGCAGTTTTAACTTATCAGAATACATTGACTGATTCTATTCGTGCTTGTCTTACTTGGTCAACTACGGTGTTGGATACAGGCCTTCATGTATTAACTATTACAGTTAAAGATTCAAGTTGTCAACCTCCAGGATTCTTGATAACCAATACTTTTTCAATTCCGATCAATATTAATCCTATTACACAGGCGTTCGGTGATACATCCTTATGCTCAGGTGGTTCAGCTCCACTCTCTGTGTATGGCGGTTCTCAATTTACATGGACAGTCTTACCTGGAGGTTCACCGATAGGTTCATTATCATGTACAAATTGTAATAATCCAATTGCAACTCCTACAGTTACTACTTCCTATGTCGTCACCAGTAATTTGTCGTCCTTCTGTAACCAAAGTGTCGATACCGTAGTGGTTCAAGTTGCAGCTGGTCCACAGCTAACAATAACGCCTGATACGACAACCTGTATTAACTCTTCACAGTTACAACTCAATGTGACGGCTAATCCGGCTGGTCAGGCTTATACATATTCATGGTCGCCAGCAACTAGTTTAAGTGATCCGAATATAGCAAATCCATTTGTGCAAAATCTTGCTACAAATACAACATACACAGTAACTGTTATTCCTCAAGGCGTTTTGGCATGTCAATCTACAGCTACTGTAAATGTCTCTACATTGTTGGGTTATGATATTTTGACTGGAGATACTGCAATTTGTCAGGGTGAAAATGTTCAAATTGTGAGCACTGGTGGAAATCCTAAGTATACATACGCTTGGAACCCTACAACTAATGTAAGTAATCCATCAATTTTAGATCCTTTGATATTCCCTTTAGCTAATGGAGCCACTCCAGGTGTTTATCCATTTACAGTAACTGCAAGCTTCCCTGGATGTCCTGATTCAATTCAAAATATCACAATAACTGTAGATCCAAATCCTATTGTTGATGTACCAGATTATATGATATGTTCTGGTGATACAATAACTATTTTAGCAACTGTTAATCCTCCAGGTACTCCTTACACTTATCAATGGTCACCTGCTGCTGATTTGAACAATCCAAACATTATTAATCCTATTTTTGACGGTTATGCAACTACTGCATTGACACTAACAGCAACCTCTCCTAATGGTTGTGTGGGCTCTGAAAACGGTACTGTTTCCATTAGACCTGCAAACTTTTTAGATTTAACAGGAGATAAAGAATTATGCCCTGGTGACTCTGCATTCCTTTCTGCTTCAGGTGCTATTACGTACAATTGGCAGCCAGCCTATTTAGTAAAAGATAGTGCAGGCTTAACAAACTGGGTATCACCTATCAATACAACAACATTCTGGGTATATGGTTATGATGCTAAGGGTTGTAAAGACACAGCCAAAGCAATTGTTGTAGTCAATCCTGCTGCAAGATTAGATGCTGGTGACACTCATATTATTTATCCTGGAGAAAGTGCTCAACTATATGCAGACGGAAACTGTAGTTTCTTCTCATGGTACCCACCAAACGGATTATCAGCTACTGATATCAAAAATCCATTGGCTTCTCCTTCTGTATCAACACGTTATTTTGTAACAGCGACGACTGAAAAAGGATGTGCTGCATCTGATTCAGTAGATGTATTGGTTAGCCCAGAAACATTGCTAGAATTACCAAATGCATTTAGTCCTGGTGTAGGAACAAGTGTTAACGACGAATTGAAAATTATTGTTCGAGGTGTTGCTAAATTAAATTCATTCAGAATCTTCAATAGATGGGGCCAAGAAGTATTTGCAACAACTGATATCAATAAAGGTTGGAATGGCCAATTCAATGGCAAACCTCAACCAATGGGAGCATATGTATATGTTTTAGATGCAGTTTCTTCAACAGGAAAACGATTCTACAAACAAGGAAATGTAACCTTGGTTAGATAATTGATTAATTACTATAACTATAAATGCCCCGAATTTTCGGGGCATTCTTTTTATTAAAAAGAATAAGGTTATTTTCAATAACAAGTAATGTAGCATTTGTAATTGTAAAAAAACAGAATTACATTTGCAGTACAAAAAATTGTAATACTATGCCAGCAAAATTAGTCCCAACATCAAAACAAAAAAATACATTCATGCTTCACACTATTGTATTTGTGATAGCAAATATTGCATTGTGGGCATATTGGTACTATGTACAAGGGGCAAATCACCAATGGGTATATCCTTGGGGAAGTTGGGTTACAGCTGCTTGGGCATTATCTTTGATAGGCCATGCTGCTGCTGTATATATGAGTAGCGAAGATAAAGGGAATGATGATTACCTAAAACAACTTCAAAACTAATTTCTCAAACTATTTCTTTAACATCCCAAAAATTACTTGTTCGTTTTTGGGATTTTTTTTATCTTTAACTCATGAATAATTTAAAACTGATTACAGGTACATTGGCTGCCGTGCTTATATGTTTCGGCTTAGTGCTTTTTAGCTCATGCGAAAAGAAAGCAATAGACTATAATGAAACGACCAAAATTAGACCTTGCGACAATGTTATTTGTTTAAATGGTGGGTCATGCAGTGATGGGTATTGTCAATGTCCTGAAGGGTATGAGGGAGTAAAATGCGAGACTCGTTGGACCGAAAAATTTGTCGGAAATTTTATTGCTTCTGATGAATGTTATACAGGTTCTACTGGATATTATGAAATGACTATCAATCAGGATCCTGTTGTCGCAAATAAATTATTATTTTACAAATTAGGTGTTACCTGTACGGATTCTGTTATTTACGCAACGATAAATCCAGAAAAAACGTCATTTTTAGTTCCTATGCAAAATACATGTGGTCATTACTACATTAGTGGATACGGTAACATGAATACCAATAACAACTTTATCAATGTTTATTTGAAATCAAGAGATTCTCTTAATCATATTTCAATGGATTGTAGTATTATTTTGAATAGAAAACCATAATTGATATAGAAGTATATTTAAGCCTGATTTTTAGTGATTTAAATCAAGCTTTTTTGTTTAATAATTTTTGTAAATTTGTCTTCTAAACTAATTAACAATGAAAAACAATTTAAAATTATTGGGCATGTTTTCTGCCCTTGCGCTTGGAAGTCTTTTATTTTTTAATGCTTGCGACAAAGTTGTAACATTAAATCTTAATAAAGATTATGCCAATATTGATTTTACTATACCAGCTCAAGCAGGTGGTACGATTATTATTGATGAAGAAGTTATTTCTGATATTCAACAGATGGCAACAAGCCAAGGATTTGATATCAATAAAATTGAAAGTGCAGAAATTAAATCTGTAACAATGAAAATCAATGATACTGATCCAGTTCCTGTTACGACTGCTATTATACAAAGTGTAAAAGCTTACATGTCGGCTGATAATATTGCAGTAGCTGAAATAGCTAGTGACGATGCTGTTCATACCAGCGCTGATCAAATGGATTTGGATTTGAAAGGAATTGACATTGCACCATATTTAAAAGCCTCAAAATTTAATTTCAGAGCAGAAATCGTTACAAATGCTCCTATTACACACCCCGTACCTGTGAATGTAAGTATGAGTTGCTCGTTTAAAGTAGCTCCTTTGAAAAAATAATTTTTTAAATAAACAAAAGAGGCTGTTTGATTCTTTCAAATAGCCTCTTTTGTTTTGTTTCGAAAATGCACATTTAACTATTGATTTGTATCCAATAAGAACCTCCATGTCGTTCAACATGTTTTGTTTGTTCACTTTGCCAAAGCGATTCAATTTGACTAGATAATTCTT
>JBILCF010000049.1:0-16397 GCA_044353325.1 Chitinophagaceae bacterium
TTGTACAGTATTTTGGTTTATAATGAACGAAATTATGTCACTATAGAAATTGATGAAGTTGTAATTAGATTTATAGGATTAGTCTCTTTTATTCTTTTTTCCATACTTGCTTATATTGAATATTCCGACAAACGTTATCCAACATTTATTTTTTCACTTATTATTTCAATATTTTTCAATCCAATATTTGAAATTCAATATAATCCTAGAATAAGTAGATTTGAAAATTTTGATACTAGCTTTCTTAAAAATATTTACTTACTCCTTTTTATTTTATTATGCATTTATCTGTTGTTTGAACTTTTTCGCAGTATTTATAGAAGAAATCAAAGTAAGTATGAATAACTCTAGAATGCCCATTGCAATTATTTTAATTTTAGCAATTGTGGCTATCAATTATAAAATTAAATATGATAGAATTCAGATACAATTAAATAATAAACTTTATGATAATGAAAATGAAGTAGAGAAAACAAAAGCTGAATTAGAGGAATTACAAGCTAATTTAGAATCAGTTAGTAATATACTTCAAGATATATACAGCAATACCATTGATTTAAAAGAAAAAATTAAAAAAACAGAACCATATAATTACGAATATTCAAAATATGAAATTTTAAAAGATATTGAGGAAATTGAATCTTTATCTGATGATGGGGTTTCAATAGCTAATTAAAAACAATTTAAGTTGGGAGTAATTTACCAAGTAAGCATTAAATATTTATTTACATATTGTTAATATATTCTTACAAGCATCTTCTTCACCTAATTGACATGCTTTTTTATAATCATTACACATACCTATTTTATCATTTAAAATTGCTTTAACATAAGCTCTATTATAATAAGCTTTTGCATAATCTGGTTTTAATGAAATTGCGTTTGAATAATCTGCAATAGCTCCATAATAGTCTTTTGAATTTCTTTTTGAAATACCTCTATTATAATATATTTTTGGATCGTTAGGCTTTAATTCAATTGCCTTTGTATAGTCTTCAATTGCACCTTTAAAATCATTACTATTTCTTTTTGCAATACCTCGATTATAATATAAATCATTGAATCTTGGATTTATTTTTAGTGCTTTTGTGAAATCTTCAATTGCTCCTTTATAATCTTTTAAAAAATTCTTAATTACAGCTCTATTTACATAGGCTGAATCATAGTTGTTATTATATTTAATTGCTTGAGTGTAAGCATTAATTGCACCTAATTTGTCATTTGTTAAGTTTTTTAAGATTCCAAGATTATAATATGTTCCTGCAAATGTTGGTCTAATTCCTATTGCAATTTTGTAATCATTTTCCGCTCCCAGATATTCTTTAAGTTCTATTTTAGCTATACCTCTGTTTAAATATGCTTCATAAAACTTTTTATTTAATTCAATAGCTTTATTAAAATTTGAAATCGCTGTTTCGTATTGATTGTTTAATAAATTAGTAGTTCCTTTATTATAAAAATTTGTACTTTCATTATTAGCATCTAATCTTAATAAACTTTTCTCATTGCTATTATTTTTTTTATTTGCATCTAAACATTGATATATTATAAAATCATTTTTTGCTTTTGCTTTATTAATCGATTCTCTTCCCTGATAGTCTTTTATATAATTTAAATAAATCATTCTATCATTTATAATTAATAAATTACTAATAGAAATACTTACTAATTCATCTTCATCTTCATTTTGTGTTTTTGTCAAAAGAACAAATGATCGACTATACTCAGTTGATGAGTAGCTTTCAATCAATAACGGTCTTGACATACTCATTTTTGAAATTTCAGATATTAATATTGATTTTCGTTGTAAAGAATCCCAATTTTCAGCTTTATAAAAAGAATTTGATTCTAATTCATTAGCTACTTTGTTAAGTATAGTTGTATCAACTTTTATGTTTTTTAACTTTTCGTTTGAATGTACCTGAATTATCTCATTTAATTCCAGTTCGTTAAATTCATCTTCATTTAATTCGCCTAGATTAATTGATTGCTTTATATAGTATGCTAATATTAATATTGACTTATTAAATTTATTTGCTCTTTTGTTGAGTATTTTGTTAGAATAACTTTCAATAAAGCCATCTATTTTTGGAAGGCAAAATTCAATATCTCCAAACTTTACAACATTATTGCATTCAGGATTTTTCTGTACTTCATTAAAGATTTGATAATGAGCATAATGTGATTTTGTTAAAAATAAAATTAAACTAATTATTAAAGCAATTTTGGAAAATTGGCGTAAGAGCATTTTGTAAGTTCTAGTTTTATTTGCTGAAAATTAAGTGCGAAAAAATACTATATCTATTCTATAAATTAATCTTTGTCATTTTTAAATCTTGGCTTTATAATCAATCTATAAAATATAAAAAGAATTATTAAAAAGAAAACAGCTTTACCTGCAAAGTAACTTGCACTATCAATACTATACTTGTCACAGGATGTTAGTGTAAATAACATTAGAAATACTAAGCAAATTCTTATCATTTTTTGAAAATTTGTTGATGAGTTCAATTTATTTATTTTTTACTTTTCTCATATAAAACAAATATACATTTTAGTTCTAATATTCTTTAACTCTTTGATATTAATGATTTAGTTAACATTTTCCCCATGCTCTTCGGAATGTTCGTTTTAGCGGCATTCCGATGGTTAGATAAATACGGTTCTTTGAACCGTCTGAACAAAAAGCATTGCATTGAATCAGCTCAATAAAGTTGATGTCCCCGAAAAATAGCCTTGATACTTCAGTGCGCCGTGCGCACAAAGTAGCAAGAATTAGTTAAATAAAGTGATGAAGCTTGGCTCCTAAGGAAAGAGATTTAGAAAATCTATTCAACCACCAATCGCTCGCTACTTGTTTGTGTGGTATTAGCTACACGAAGTAGATAAACGCCTTTTGGCAGTGTTGCTATCGAAATAGATGTAGATGGATAATTTAACGTATAGGTTTTTAGTACAGCACCTTGTAGGTTGCACAATTCAATTCGACCTGCAGAAAATGGTGTAGTTATATGAACGATATCTCGACTTGGATTCGGATAAAAACTAAACAAAGAATTTTCTTTAGCAGTCTCAAACAAGCCTTCTGGATTTTTAAATACTTCATAGGCACCGATATCTATTTTGGGTCCCATGATACGCGTACCACCTACATAATCGTAAGCTAAAGGCGATGCACCTACTGTGTCACCTTTGTCTATACATGGCGATAGCGCTTGGATATTGAAGTTTGCAGCAGTGGCATCTGTGGTAACAAGATTGTTGGCCGTTGGCGCTACGAGCATAGGATTCATACCCAATACATTGTGGCTTGTATCGCCGATCAATTGTGTAGGAGTACCTGTAACTGATAGCGAATAGTTTGCAGGTATAAAATTGTAATCGTATAGGAGTTTGTTGCACGAAAACATATATACGATGCTGTTGGTATCTTGCCAACCTTGATTGTTATTGCCTTTAAATAAATTGTTTTTGAGCTTGACTTCCGATGCCGGATCGAGTATCAATACACCATTGCCCATACCTGTAGCAGCGCGATTGTTCACGATAGTATTGTTCATGATATCGGCTATAGCATGATAGACATAGATTCCACCACCGCCATAGGCTGTAAAGTTGTTGGCAATGACATTGTTGCGAACACGGTAATAGGTATCTTGAAAATTGGCTCCACCTTCATTGTGAGCGAGGTGTATGCCACCGCCACCGCCGGTAGCACCACAGTTGCCATCGAGTTGTTCGTTGTTGCAAATGAGATTATTGTCTATATCTATTTTGCCAGAGCGACATCCTATAGCAGCTAGTTGTTCGCATTTGTTGTGATGGACTTTGTTGGAACGAATGGCTGCTGTACCAATGGATATTTTAATGGGTGATGCATCATTGATCATTTCATTGTGGTCGATTTCGTTATTCTCGATAACGGTATTGACCCACGATCCCCATATGGGTGAAGCATCTTTGTTGTCGTATATATGGGTGCGTTGAATGCGTGTAAAGCCACCCGAATAATTAACGATTCGTACAATACCAAATACAGAAGAATTGTCGGATACAATACAATTATCCATTTCGATGGTATCTGCGGCAGACATTGTGTTTAACAATATGACTACGCCAGCTGTATACATGCCTTGTCCACTTGTATTGTGGGTGAAGGTGCAATAACTTAATTTGAGTTTTCGATAAGTCAAAAAAGGATTGATATCATTGACCACATTGTTGTACCCATATTTGCAATCGCGAATGGTGCAATATTCCATAGCTGAACTATCTATACCACCACCTTGGTATTGCATGAAATGCAAACCATTCCATCCGCCATCAGTGGTGTTTTGCAAGCTCCAACCAGTAGTGTCATTGGCACGAAATATTATGTTTTGTGCAGCAGTTCCCTTGGCAATCAATTTTCCAAAAACATTGAATTTGGTTCCAGCATAAAATTTCACTTCTACGCCAGGATCTATTTTGAGTGATGCCGCTGTAGGAACATTGATATTGACTTGTACAATATAGGGCGAGCCTGCTAGAGTCCATTGGCCAGATACATTGGGTGATGTGATATTGGTAAGGGCAAAACTAGTTTGAAGACAACACAATAAAATTAAAGACAAAAGATATTTCATACGTAAGAATTGAAAGGTGAAATAGTTAATAGGATAAAGTTACAAAAACTTCGTCATACATATAGAATTTACTGCTATAAGACACCATAAACTCTGAATAGGGTTGACTATTTTTTCAATATCTCACTCACTTGTGATTCTAAGCTAGCCAAATCGGTATAGCCATTGCTTACCATATACCCTTTCCCTTCATGAAACATGAGCACTGCAGGAAATCCTTTGACACCCCAATTACTAACTTGACTAAACTCATCAAAAGTTTGCTTTCGGATACGTTCACTTTTCATTTCTTGTATAAATGCAGTGGGTTCAAGATCAAATTTTTTCAATAAAGAAATATAAACTGAATCTTGATTTAAATCTAAACCATCCTGAAACAACAGATTTTGAAGTTCGTGTGCAAAGGCAATACTTTGTTCTGGAAAACTATTTTTAAAATGAACAAAAGCAAAACTTGGCTTTTCGGACGATGAAATATAAGTTCCTTTTTCTAAAATGTTTTGTTTATAGTTATCGCTAATATGAATACCAGTTGTTTTTTCCAAATGAGGAATGGCACCTTTGATATAATCACGCATGGCAGCAATAGGTTGTTGTTGGTCGCCTACAATCATACCGCCACTTATGGCATTAAACTGAAATTCGTTGGAGTGTTTGGCTTGGAATTGCACCATTACAGGCGAAAATCCATAGCACCATCCACACATAGGGTCAAATACATAAATTAAAATGGGCTTCTGTTTCATGGTGTCGCTTGCAAAAGAATTTAAGAATGAAAAAAGTATAAAACAAATAAGACTAAAGGTTCGCATTGGTTTCGTTTTTAAAAAATCCTAATCGCTTCAATATTTTTTTTTCATAGTTCCAAAAAAATTTAAACTGACCAAATGGAACAGATACCAACAAAAGAATGACCTGATAGCCAAAAATTAAAATAGCACCTCTCAAACATGCTCGCTGCCAAAGTGGCGAATCGGGTGTAAGTCCTATCCATCCTGTAATGGCTTTGGATATATAAGCTGTTGTAGTGCCTGTTATTGCAAATACACACAAAATGAGGAATAATTGGGTGCCACCAACTTTCCATCGTTGTTTTAATTTTTCAAACATTGATTTTTATCTTGAAAAATTAGTCTTTGTTCACATCGCTGACGCTATGGATATCCATTAATAATTTCGGACTTCGACCATCCATGACTTTAGTAAATGTTTCGTTTGGTTTCACTGTTTTGACATAATGCCCTTGGTTGATGACACTATGACGATTTACAGTCATAGGACCTTCGATAACCCAGTCTTTGGTATCTTTTTTATCAAAACGACAAGTATTGCAAATCCAGCCTGTTTTGCCATCTTTGGTATTGTCGGCTACTTCGCCCCATTCATCTTTGCGGGCAGTAACACGCAATACATCATCGCCTCGGTACCACAAGGTAACTTCGCCACAGCATTTATCGCAATCGCGATGTGCCAATACAGGCTTGGTAAACCACACACGATTTTTGAAACGAAATGTTTTATCTGTCAAAGCACCGACTGGGCAAACATCAATCATATTGCCACTAAAATCATTGTCGATTGCTTTGGATATCATGGTTGAAATTTCAGCATGGTCACCACGCTCCAATACACCATGACATCGCTTGTCTGTCAACTGATCTGCAACGTATGTACAACGGTAGCAAAGTATACAACGCGTCATGTGAAGTTGGATATAAGGTCCAATATCTTCTTTTTCGAATGTACGGCGATCAAATTCGTAGCGAGTACCAGCCTTGCCATGTTCGTAGCCAAGGTCTTGCAAGTGGCATTCGCCAGCTTGGTCGCATACAGGACAATCAAGAGGATGATTCATCAGTAAAAATTCTACTACGCCAGCACGTGCATCGGGTACTTTATCACTTGTAATATTTTTGACTACCATACCATCCATTACACCAGTACGGCAACTTGCTTGAAGCTTGGGCATTGGACGTGGGTCTTTAGAAGAACCTGCTGCTATCTCTACCAAACAAGTTCGGCATTTACCACCGCTGCCTTCTAGCTTGCTGTAATAGCACATAGCTGGAGGAGTTACATCGCCACCTATCATACGGGCAGCTTGCAATACAGTGGTTCCGGGTGCAACCTCTATCGTGATATTGTCGATTGTTACCGTTAAGGTAGACTTTACTGGAGTTTGTACATCGCTCATGCAACAAAAGTAAGAACTAAAATGTGAAATGGGAAAAGTGAATGCGACAAATCATGCTAAAAAATTAGAATACCTTGTAGAATCTAGTTATACTGATTTGAATTGACATTGAAATGTAGTGAAATCTAGGATAAAAACATGCAAAATAGGTGGTAACTATACCCGAAATCATCAATGTAGAACTTGAGGAAGAAAATTATTCATCCAAACAGATATCGCGAAGGGCAAACAAGCTTCCATTGACGACATTAAAATCAACATCGCCTCGTATGCCATTGACGCGACCTTTGCAATTGTGTTGCCAAATTAGCCATTTTCGAGTTATACGTGGAGCATCTTTTTGCTCATAATGTGCCGCCCAAAGGGGATATGCATCAAATGCTTCACCCAAATAGTTTGTATAAAAATCCACACCAGTATAAATAATGGGTTTTTTGTGATATTTGCGCTCAAGTGTTTCGATACATTCTCTTAAAGCTTTTTGTATTGTAGTTTTTGATTGTCGGTTGGTTTCTTCGATATCAATAATTGGCGGCAAATCGCCTGCGGCCAAATTGACTTTGTTCATAAAAAATTCAGCTTGACTTTTTCCGCTTCTTCTTGGATGAAAATACAAATAGGCTCCTCGAATAAGATTATATTCTGATAGCTCGCGCCAATTTTTTTTAAAATAAGGATCTGCAAGCAAAGTACCTTCGGTAGCTTTAACGATTGCAAAGGAGATACGCTGCCCTTGATCGGTCATTTCGCTGACCAGTTTCCAATCGATATCGTGTTGGTAATGTGATACATCAATGCCGTGTGTGGTATAACCAGCAGGAACTTCAATACCAAAGTTGGGGTAAATGATAGATTTTTTTTTCAAAAAAAACTCTTCTGCAATATAAGCGCCTGCTATAAGCAAGACCAATATTATCAAAACATACTTGTTTTTTTTGAAAGCAGACACAAAGAAAAGTTGAGTTAGTCGAGCAATTTGAATGAAAATAAAATAACTTTGGCAAATTAACGTTAAAGGATTGATGAAAAAAATCTTTTTTTTACTGCTTGTCGTTTCTCATGCTGCGGCTTATGGCCAGGTAGTAGGCGGTGAGCATTCGTATGAGTTTTTACGCTTATCTAACAGTCCTCATGTGACCGCCTTAGGTGGTGTGAGCGTGTCTAGTCCTTCCAAAGATATGATGATGGGATTTGCAAATCCTGCATTGCTGCGGCCCGAATTTCATACTACTATAGGTATGAATCATAATTTCTATTATGGTGGTACACGTGTTTCGAATGTTTTGTACACACAGTTTAATCAAAAGCTGAATACAACTTTTGGTGTAGGAATGACGTATTTAAACTATGGTAGTTTTACCCAAACAGACAACCTTGGCAACTCAAACGGTACGTTTCGTGCGGTAGATTATGCCTTACATGTCATGGCATCAAAGCATTATCTAGAAAAATGGCGATATGGTATTGATCTGAAATATGCAAGTTCCAACTTAGCCAGTCAACGATCTTCAGCATTGTTAGCCGATGTTGGTGTAATGTTTGCCGACACAGCTAGTCAATGGTATTTTGGTGCTGTGGTTAAAAACGCAGGCATCACTATTAAAAATTATGATCCTTCCATTCCACAAAGTGTGCCGGTCGATTTGCAAATAGGTTTTACTAAGAAATTTAAAAAGGCACCATTTTCCATTATGGTATTGGCGCATCATTTAACGAAGTGGGATATTCGTTATGATAATCCAGCAGATAGAATTGACAATCAATTGTTGTTTGAAAATACAACAGCTGTAAAAGAGAAATCGTATTTCGCCGACAAATTATTCCGTCATTTTGTGTTTGCATTAGACATTAATTTGGGCAAGCGATTGGAAATCAGTGCTGGTTATAATCATTTAAGGCGTTCCGAATTATCTATTGTAGACAAGAAAGGAATGTCAGGATTTTCGTTTGGTGCCGGCATGTATTTGAATAAATTCACAGTGCATTATGCCCAATCTATTTATCATGTGGCTGGTCCATATCATGAATTGGGGTTAAACATCAGACTCAACGATTTATTCGGTATGGGAAATATGGGCAACAAAATCAATTGGAGCGAAAAATTTGCTCGAAGCTATTAATCTAGCGATTCCTTAAAAAATAAGATTCTATTTAAACTACAGCATGGTTCAAACAACGTTTGTAGAGTTGAACTGTATTTTCAAGTCCTAAATAAATTGCATCACATATGAGTGCATGTCCAATAGATACTTCGCTGAGTTGAGGTATTTGTGCACTAAAATAAGTAAGGTTGTGTAAATCTAAATCGTGACCTGCATTGACTTTTAAGCCCAGGTTAGTAGCAGTTTGAGCTGCAGTTTTGTAATTGGAAATGGCTAGTTCAGGATTTGTAGGAAAAGTTCTAGCATAATATTCAGTATATAATTCTATTCTGTCAGTTCCTGTTTCTTGGGCATGGTGTATGATATCTTCTTTCGGATCGACAAAAATGGATACGCAGATATTTTTTTGATGAAAAACAGCAATGATTTCTTTTAAATAGGATTTATGTTTGAGGGTGTCCCAACCATGGTCTGAGGTCAATTGACCTGAAGTATCCGGTACAAGCGTTACTTGCTCTGGACATATAGCCAGTACTAAATCGACAAATTTTTGCTCAGTTGGATTGCCTTCAATATTGAATTCGGTCGTGATGATTTTTTTTAAATCATATACATCTTGGTAGCGGATGTGGCGCTCGTCAGGTCGTGGATGTACCGTAATGCCGTCGGCACCAAATTGCTGAATATGAATAGCAGCTTGAACAACGTTAGGATTGTTTCCACCACGTGCGTTACGAATGGTAGCAAGCTTATTGATATTTACAGATAGTTTAGTCAAAGTGATTGGGGAGTTTGTGACTACGAAATTAAGTAGTTTGAAGGAATGCTAGGAATAAATTGAAACTATAGTGTTGTTAAAAAAGACTTCAAAACTAAAAACCTCACCATTTGGTGAGGTTTTTATCAATTATATTGAGAAAATATTCAATTATTTTTTCTCTTCAGTTGCTGGAGCTGGTGCTTCAGTAGCTGGAGCTGCGTCTGTTGCAGGTGCATCTGTAGGTGCAGCGTCTACACTTAAAGAATCATTTGTTGGTGCTGTTTCTTCCATTGGAGCTCCACCGCCATTCATATCATCTTTACCCATGTTCACTAACCATTTTCCGTCTTTTTTTACCATGTTTAAAACTTCTTCAGATTCTGGTTTGTCACTGCTAACAAATTTTACAGTGCATTTGTCACCTTCTTCTTTTGCTTCTTTAATTTCAATTTTAATTTTTTTAGCTTGTTCTTTCATTGAATCAGGCATCATGCTTGAAAAGCTAGAAAGCATATCCAACATTTTACCAGTTTCTGGAGTACTGAATTTTTTAGCACCTTCGTAATCCAAAGATTTAAGTGCATTTAAGTAGTTAAGAGCAACTGCTTTTGGGTCATTTTTGCTACCACAACTAACAATAGTCATTGAAATCATAACTAAAGCGATGATAGATAAAAGTAATTTTTTCATTTTTTGTTTTAAGTTTAATGTGCAAAAGTAGCCTTAATAAGTGACACGACAAAGCATTTGAGCGTGATTATTGACGAAAATATTGTCTGTGGATACAAATTCAAATGATTTATGGGTTGTAGTTTTAAAAAAAGAACTAGACTTGAGTGCGTTGTGGTAGGCTTTGTATACCATTTCGGCACAATACAGTCGATCATTGCTATTAAGGTCAAATTTCATATCGAAAGGTAGATGTTGTTGGTAAAATTGATAGACAACTTCTTTAAGATTTGCTTGTTCTAGTGCGTTTAAACCCAAGTTGCAAATACCAAATCCAAGATTATGTTCTCGGCTAACAAATCTTTCGTAGGTATCTCGTCGAAGTTTTTCGTCAGGATTATCTTCACCACCTATCGAATGGTATACGTACCATTTTCCTTCTTCTTGAAAAGCAATGCCACAGTGAGAATAAGTTTTATCCATTGTATTGAACTTGGCAAACATGCTACTAATAACATCATTGCCAGTTCGCAATACGATGCAACCGTTTTTGAGGTAGATGCTACAACTGTCTACGAGCGGTTTGATGTCCTTTTTGGGAATACTGTTAGATTGTACAAACGTTTTGTCTACATTTTCTTTAAGAACACTGGAGTTTGAGCACGAAGAGAGCAAACCAAGAATTACAAATAAAAAGACAAAAATGGTATTATTTAGCAGGTTCATCTTTTTTAGGTTTATCTATATTATTGGCTCTATCATATGCTTTGATAATCTCTTTGACCAAACGGTGACGTACAACATCTTCACCATCCAATTCGATATGGACTATCCCTTCTATATTTTTTAAAATATGAATCGCTTTTCCTAATCCACTTTGTTGGTTTTTAGGCAAATCGATTTGGGTCATATCTCCCGTAATAATGGCTTTGGCAGAAGGTCCTATCCGTGTCAAAAACATTTTTATTTGCAATTCGGTTGTGTTTTGAGCTTCATCCAAAATAATGTAGGCATTATCCAATGTTCGACCACGCATATAGGCCAAAGGTGCTATTTCTATTACACGATTCGTCATGTAATAGTTTAACTTATCGGGCGGTATCATATCGTCCAATGCATCGTAAAGTGGGCGTAAATAAGGATCAATTTTTTCTTTCAAATCACCTGGTAAAAATCCAAGGCTTTCGCCAGCTTCTACTGCAGGTCTTGTTAGGATGATTTTTTTGACCGATTTGTTTTTCAATGCTCTAACAGCCAAAGCCACTGCTGTGTAGGTTTTACCAGTACCTGCTGGTCCTACAGCAAAAATGATGTCGTTTTTATCGGCAGATGCTACTAACAATTTTTGATTTCGAGTTTTGGCTTTAATGATTTTGCCATTCTGACCAAACACAATGACGTCATTTCCAGCATCTTCGGTTATTTTTTCATCAATGACGCCCTCATCATCGCCAAGGATTTTTGAAAAATAATTTTCAGATAAATGACCATTTCGTTCTAGATATTGGACAATTAAATTGATTTTTTCCTTAGCGGTATCTACATCTTCTGGTTTTCCAGAAAGTTTCACAAGAGAACCTCGGGATAGTATTTTTAAAAGTGGGAATTTTTTTTTGAGGATGTCAAACTTGTTATTGTTGATACCAAAAAATTCGATTGGGTTTACAGTTTCTAAGTTAATGATATGTTCTGTCAAAATGTAATTTTTTCTATTTTACAATATTAAACATTTCTTAGTCATTTATCGAAGATAGATTTTTGAGGTGTTAATAGTTTGGGGAATAATACGATTTGATATACTTTTGGTAAAAATAAAATAATATGAGTATTCAAGTTGGGCAGAAAGCCCCACAATTTACATTGCACAACACAGAGAAAAATAAAGTTTCCTTGTCTGATTTCAGCAACAAAAATGTTTTAATTCTATTTTTTCCATTAGCGTTTACAGGCGTTTGTACCAATGAAATGTGTAGCATGCGCGATAGCATGGCTGTGTACAACGGACTTAATGCCGAAGTAATTGGAATTTCTGTAGATTCATTGTTTGTGTTGGATCGTTTTAAAAAAGAACATAATCTGGAATTTAACCTATTGTCTGATTTCAACAAAGAAGTCTCACAAGCTTATGGTTGTCTATACGAAAACTTTGTATTTGATATGCAAGGTGTATCTAAGCGTTCGGCATTTATCGTTGATAAAGAAGGTACTATACAATATGCTGAAGTCCTTGAAAGTGCTGGCGATTTGCCCGATTTCAATGCTATACAAGCTTGTTTGCAAACCTTAAACTAATTTATTATGAAAAAAATAAGTTTACTCCTCATCGTTCTTTTGTTGACTACAATTAAAAGCCAAGCACAGTATAGTGCTGGATTTGAAAATTGGCATAGTCTACTTTCAACTTTAACCATCCCCAATGGTTGGAATGCATCTGACTCATTGCTTAAATATTTTGGTGCATTGACCAATCCTGGAGCTACATTTCTACCACAAGTAGAACAAGAAATGCCTGGAAATGCAAGTAATACAGCTTTGAAAGTTGTGACTAAGCTACATCCTGGTTTACCAACGCTTTTGCCTGCTGGCGCAGCACCATGTATGGCTAGCAATTGCAAAATCAATGTCAATACTTCATCGGGTGAGTTCTCTTTTATAGGCGGTTCGCCTTATACTTATATCCCTACACAAGCTACAATGTGGGTTAAAAATAATGTTGTAGGCGGTGATTCAACGTCAATTACGTTTTTAGTCATTGACAACTCAGACGGTGGTGATAGTATCGTTGCTTATGCCGATACTTTATTGGGTTCAAACATTGGAATATACACACAATTGACTATGCCTTTTACAGTTAATCCAACACCAGGTTTTACGCCACTTATACTTCGTGTAATAGTTCAGTCAAGTGGAAATTTTTACTTTGATACTACAGGTGCATTTGCTGGTTTAAACGATGGGACTTGGTTGGTAGTTGATGATATCAATGTGATTTCACCTGCAGGTGTAACCAATGTATTGGGTTCAACGCACTATGCAGATGTTTATCCAACACTGGTCTTGAATACATTGCAAGTTAATTTGAAAGAAACAGCTTCGGCTGCTACTGTTATCTTACAAATTGTGTCGTTTGATGGCAAGAAAATCCTTCAATCTGATTTGAATCAAGGGCAAAATAATGTTTCGCTCGATCAACTGAGTCAGGGCAATTACATTTATCAACTTGTTCAACAAAACAAGGTTATCCAATCTGGTAAGATTCAAAAACAATAAGAATATTTTAATTTAATTACAATACCATCCCACAAGGATGGTATTGTTGTTTTAATAAAGCTTTATTTAGAATATTTTCTGTAGATATAAATAGCTAAAAATGAAAATAAGATGTTGGGAATCCAAACCGCAATAAAAGGGTTTAAATTTCCTTTGACAGAGAATGTTGTCGAAAATTGCATCAAGAAAATATAGATGGCACTGATCATCAAACCTACAGCTAAGTGCACACCACTACCTCCACGTATTTTTCGCGAAGCTATACATGCACCAATTATAGATAATACAAATGCTGAAAATGGAGCAGCAGTGCGTCGGTGTTTTTCTATGAAATATTCATTTAAATTCTCACTTCCTTTTTCTTGCTCTTTTTGAATGTAAGCATTTAGTTTAGGCGTTGTCATCATTTGGCGCGCTTCACGTTTTTCGATTAAATCGGCAGGGGCAAATTTAAATTTTTGATACAAAAAAGGAAATAACTCCATGCGTTCCAATGGTCCATTATTGACTCGAACTTGTGCATCTATGAGTTTCCATTCTTTTTTTACACTATCGTATTGACAACGGTCGGCTGCTATTTTTTTAGTAATTTTTGTCCCCTCAACCATTTCGTAGCTAAAGCGATAGCCTGTTTTAGATTCGGGGTTATAGCTTTGAATAAAGATATATTCTGTTGGGCTAATACGCATATGAAAATTATCGTCCTTGCTATACGAATGCGCCCACAAGTATTTTTCTTCAAATTGAAGTCTACTTTTGTTGGAATTGGGGATGATAAAATGATTGGCCAACATCAAAACTGCAGATATTATAGCAGCCCCTATAATATAAGGTCTAAGAAAGCGTTTGAAGGTCATACCGCTGCTTAGCATAGCTATAATTTCAGACCTGTTGGCTAATCGGGATGTGAAGAAAATAACCGCAACAAATATGAAAATAGGGAATAATAGTGCGAGTATGTATGGTAAGAAGTTTTTGAAATAATTGAGGATTTCAATTGCAGGCACTTTTTTCGATACAAAATCATTCACTTTTTCTGTAAAGTCAATAACTATTGCGATAGCAGAAAAGGCCAAGAGTAAAAACACAAATGTGGCCAAAAAATTTTTCAATATGTATTTGTCGATTCTGCTAAGCATGTTGCGCTAAACTTGGATGCAAATTTTTGCAAACCTAAAGAATAAAAAGTTAATGCAATTAAAATTAAGTAATTGGAAACCAAATCTTATTTTTGATACACAAATAAACATCTTATGAGAAAAATAATTTTATCAGCTTTATTTATGCTAGCAGGAATCGCTCATTTACAAGCTCAAAGTGTCTATTATAAAGGCATCCGAATTGGTGAAATAGAGCAAGATGGCGATGTGTATATCAATGGTAGCAGGGTAGGACAATTCGAACTAGATGGCGATGTATACAAAAATGGTAGCCGAATCGGTCAGATCGAAAATGATGGTGATATCTATTTAAATGGTAGTAGAGTAGGTCAAATAGAAGATGATGGTGATGTTTACAAAAATGGCAGTCGCATAGGTCAAATTGAAACAGATGGCGATGTTTACTTCAATGGCAGCAGAATAGGTGAAGGAAAGTATATCCGTAAAGAATGGTTAGCAGGTTTTTTCTTTTTCTTTTTTTATCAGGAGAAGATATAATGTTGTTGGACGTGAATTTCATGTATACAAATACAATTGTATATGTCGAGTTAAGATTTGTGAATTCTACACAAAATTTTCACAAAAAAATAGAGATTTAAAATCAGGTGCTTTCATTAGATTCAGTAACTTGCGTCTATAATGAATAGTTACGATTTGTTGATTCATCGCTTGGATGCGTTTATTCGTAAATTTTATGCCAATAAACTGCTACGTGGACTCCTTTTGGTCTCCTCAGCAGTGCTTGCATATTATTTATTGGTCAGTGTGGGCGAATATTACTTATACTTTCCATCTTGGTTAAGGTTTGTATTTTTGGGTGTGTTCTTGTTGGTAGGCGGCTTCGCTGTTGTCAGCATGATAATTATGCCATTGCTCAATATGCAGAAATTAGGCAAAGTGATTTCGCACGAAAAAGCTGCTCAAATAATCGGTACACATTTTCCCGATGTGCAGGATAAATTGCTCAATGTACTTCAACTTAAAAATGGTATGGGCGATTTGGCTAGCCAATCGTTGATAGCAGCGAGTATAGAACAGAAAACCAACGAACTAACTCCCATTCCTTTTCAGAATGCGGTCAACTTGGCTAAGAACAAACGTTTTTTGCCCTATTTACTTCCTCCAGCATTGATCTTAATTGTCATGTTATTTGCTGCCCCAAATGTATTTAAAGAATCTGCTGAGCGCTTGTTGTCACCCACCCAAAAATTTGAACCTAAAGCGCCTTTTACATTTAAATTGATTACCAATAAATTGACTGTACCACAGTTTGACGATATCGAAATTCGTGTCACAACTGAAGGTAAATCAAGGCCAGAACAAATGACTATTCAATACAATGGTCAGGATGTCATGATGCAACAAAAAGAAAAAGGTGTTTTTGCGCATACATTTTATAAAGTGTCCAAAGATGTGACATTCAATTTTGCAGCAGTGGGTTTTAATAGTCAAGTATACACTATCAAAACATTGAAAAAACCAATCATCAAACAATTTAAAGTGTCTGTCGATTATCCAGACTATACAGGTCGTAAAGATGAAGTGTTGGATAATATAGGTGATATCGTAGCACCTCAAGGGACTTCGCTTCGTTGGGTGTTTAACACCGAACATACA
>JBILCF010000050.1:0-16377 GCA_044353325.1 Chitinophagaceae bacterium
TGGCTTGGTAGCAGGCGCTATTTCATTGCCAGATACGAGCAACGGATTTGTAGTTAAAAAATCAGTTTTTTCAGGTAAAGCATTTGCTTTTGTCAATGTCAAATCGGCTGTAAAAGTGATTTCTATTACACCTAACTCCGCTGGAATCGAAAAAATCGAAGCTAGTGCTGAAATCAAAAACCAAGCTATCGAATTTTCAAGCAACGACTTCGCTGTCAAAGTAGAAAGTGTCAACAAAATAACCGGTATAGTTCCTTTGGGCGAAGCCGAACTAGTCGTTAGTGGTGGTCGAGGTTTAAAAGGACCTGAAAATTGGGGTATTTTAGAGGATTTGGCATCTGCAGTAGGCGCTACCTTAGCTTGTTCACGTCCAGTTGCGGATTCACATTGGCGTCCACACCACGAGCACGTAGGCCAAACAGGTGGTACCATTCGTCCAAACTTGTACATTGCTGTAGGTATTAGTGGTGCTATACAACACTTAGCGGGTGTCAATAGTTCTAAATCTATTGTAGTCATCAACAAAGATCCCGAAGCACCGTTTTTCAAAGCAGCCGATTATGGCGTTTTAGGCGATGCATTCGAAATTGTACCCAAACTGACTGAAGCCTTCAAAAAATTCAAGGCTGCTCAACACGCTTAATATTTCATATTTCCTTTATTACCTTTGTCCCGAAATCATGAGTTCGAAAAAACTAGAGTTGGAAATTGTAGCCTTATCGCATAGTGTCACACAGTCGCATTCGTATGCGGTAGTACTAGGCGAGGTCAATGGCGTGCGGAAGCTACCTATCGTTATAGGTGGTTTTGAGGCGCAAGCCATAGCCGTTGCCCTCGAAAATATGCAACCTACACGCCCACTCACGCACGACCTCATGAAAAACATGATGGCCGCCTATCAAATCCAACTTGTAGAGGTCCTCATACATCGCATACACGAAGGTATATTTTACGCCAAACTCATTTGCCAATCAGCTACCGAAACGATCGAAATCGATTCGCGTACATCCGATGCCTTAGCATTGGCCGTTCGTTTCGATGCACCTATCTTTACCTTTGAGTCTATACTCGATTCGGCTGGTCTCCAAATGGATGATACCACACCCAAAGCTGTTGGTACAGACGACGACAAAAAAAGCAAAGCAAAAGTAACTACTCCCAAAAACGACTTAGCCGCTTTATCAGTCGCTGAACTACAAACAATGTTAGAGGAAGTACTCGATCAAGAAGACTATATTCGTGCAGCTCAAATCCGCGACGAAATCAATACACGGAAATAAACAACTTGTTCCTTCTTACACAATTCTATTTAAAAAAAAATTTAGTAGCAAAGCTTCATCTCATTATTATACTTCTACTTTGTGCGCACAGTCTCGTCTTAAATGACGAGAAAGTATAAAGGCTATACGCCAGGTACATATTCATTATTGAGCTGAGGAAATACAGTGAATCGCTATTATCTCAGTTTTGAGTACCCTCGCCAAAGTATGTGACTTTGGAGAAATTTGCAGGGACGATTAGCCCACTACCTAACTCAAATTGTTATTAAATATCCTTTATACTATATCCTAAAAATACTACCCTTTTCCATTCATATTTATTGAATCGAATAGAAAGTCATCATTTTTTACGTTGTACATTTGCATCCTAATTCTAGTCAAATGCGTTCTACACCCGAATCTATCCATAGCCTGCTCACTTCATCTCATATCAACCCAAGTTTAAAAGCCATAGGCGAAAAAGTACTACGTCACGAACGTATCTCTTCTGAAGAAGCTTTGGTCCTTTTTGAACAAGGCGAAATCGGATTTTTGGGTGCTTTGGCCAATCATATTCGTGAAGAAAAGTACGGCGATAAAACATTCTTCAATCGCAATTTTCATATCGAACCTACAAATCTTTGTGTGTTTAGTTGTGCCTTTTGCTCATACTCCAAACTATATAAGCACCGTGAAGATGGTTGGGAACTAACTACTGAGCAAATGATGGATATTGTCCGAAAATACGATGGCATTCCTGTCACCGAAGTCCATATCGTAGGTGGCGTTCACCCAAAACTGAACCTTGATTTTTTCTGCGATTTATTGCGTAAAATCAAAGCCCACAGGCCCGATTTGCATCTCAAAGGTTATACGGCTGTAGAATTGGATTATATGTTTCGTAAAGCAAAAGTAACGACCGAAGAGGGTCTTAAAATGCTCAAAGAAGCAGGTTTACAATCCTTACCAGGCGGTGGTGCTGAAATATTTGCACCTCAAATTCGCACGCAAATATGCGAAGATAAAGTAGATGGCGCTGGCTGGCTCGATATCCATCGTACAGCACATAAACTTGGCATGCATAGCAATGCAACTATGCTTTATGGTCATATAGAATCCTATGCCGATCGTATAGACCATATGAATCAACTTCGCACCTTACAAGATGAAACAGGCGGATTCAATTGCTTTATTCCATTGAAGTTTCGTAACCAAGACAATGACATGAGTCACATATCGGAAGCAAGCATCATCGAATCAATCAAAGTGTATGCAGTAGCACGTATTTTCATGGACAATTTTGCGCACCTCAAAGCCTATTGGCCTATGCTTGGCCGCAATAATGCACAATTGATGTTGAACTACGGTGTTGATGATTTAGATGGTACGATTGACGATAGTACTAAAATCTATTCTATGGCAGGTAGCGAAGAGCAAACGCCTGCTATGTCTACCGAACAGTTGTGCGAATTGATTCGCACATCGCATCGTATACCTGTAGAGCGCGATACGATTTACAATGAAATTAAAGTGTATAAGGAAACTGAAGTATAATCAACATACTAATTACATTCAAGAAAATGTAACTTAAATAAATGAATAAAAAACTGGATTAAACCCAACTATTTCAACTCAAACGACTCAATAAACTTCGTTGTGAAATTACCTTTTCTAAAATCTTCATTTTGCATCAACTGCTGATGGAACGGAATGGTTGTTTTAATCCCTTCAATGACATATTCGCTCAATGCTCTGCTCATGGTATCAATAGCTTCTTCGCGTGTTTGCGCTACAGCAATAATTTTTGCAATCATTGAATCGTAATATGGCGGAATGGTATACCCTGCATAAATATGCGAATCGATACGTACACCATGACCTCCAGGTGTGTGCAATACAGTTATTTTACCAGGAGAAGGTCTGAAATCATTATATGGATCTTCAGCGTTGATACGACATTCTATAGCATGCATTTTTGGTTCGTAGTTGTTGCCCGAAATTGGAACACCACCAGCAATTTTGATTTGCTCTTTAATCAAATCATAGTTAATGACTTCTTCAGTAACGCAATGTTCTACTTGAATACGGGTATTCATTTCCATAAAGTAAAAATTGCGATGCTTGTCCACCAAAAACTCAATGGTACCAACACCTTCGTAACTAATAGCACTTGCTGCTTTGATAGCCGCATCGCCCATACGCTTACGCAAATCTGGTGTCATAAATGGTGAAGGACTTTCTTCCACTAATTTTTGATGACGACGTTGTATAGAACAATCACGCTCGCTCAAGTGACATACTTTGCCATATTGATCACCAGCCACTTGGATTTCGATATGACGAGGTTCTTCTACGAATTTCTCCATATAAAGACCGTCGTTCTTAAACGAAACTGCCGCTTCTGCTTTAGCATTTTCAAATGCTTTTTCGATCTCGTTTTCGTTCCAAACTATGCGCATACCTTTACCACCACCACCAGCAGTTGCTTTGATGATGACAGGGTATTTCATTTTTTTGGCTTCTTTTTTGGCATGTGCTACACTTTCTAGTAAACCTTCACTTCCAGGTACTACAGGCACGCCAGCTTTGATCATAGTTTCCTTTGCCGTTATTTTATCACCCATGGCATTGATCATTTCGGGTGTTGGTCCTATAAATTTGATTTTATACTGACCACATATTTCCGCAAATTTTGCATTTTCAGCCAAGAAACCATATCCTGGATGTATTGCATCAGCATTGGTAATTTCGGCAGCAGCCATGATATGCGGAATGTTGAGATAAGAATCTGAAGAAGATGGCTTGCCAATACAGACAGCTTCGTCGGCAAATCGAACATGTAAACTATCCTTGTCGGCTGTAGAGTAAACTGCTACAGTAGGGATACCCATTTCACGACATGTACGAATAATTCTTAAGGCTATTTCACCACGATTGGCTATAAGTATTTTTTTAAACATTGTATTTAATTTGAGAATTCGAGAATTTGAGAATTTGGGAATGAAAATTAAATAAAATCGAAGTAGCGATTCATTTTTTCAAATCGTTAAATTCGCTAATTAATTTAAGGTTGTACCAAAAACAAAGGTTGATCGTATTCTACTGGTGTAGCATCGTCAATCAATACTTTCACTATTTTACCAGAGATTTCGCTTTCGATTTCGTTGAACAATTTCATTGCTTCAACAATACAAAGCACTTGACCTGTTTTGATTTCGTCGCCTACATTGACAAACAATGGTTTGCCTGGGCCAGATGAACGATAGAAAGTTCCAATCATTGGAGATTTGATCGTAATCAAATTATCAGAAGCTACTTCAACTACTGGCGCTGGAGCAGGTGCAGTTGCCACAGGTGCTGGAGCAGAAGCTACAGGCGCTTGGGCAGTTTGTTGTACTTGTAATGTTTGTGTTGGTGCACTAGCTACTATTACGCCACCTTGTTTGATTGTTATTTTAAAATCCCCTTTTTCAAGTTTCAACTCATTCACATTGGAATGGTTTACAGCTTTCATCAATTCGGTAATTTCTTCAATATTAAAGACTGGTTTTGGCGATACATCGACCGACTTAGATACAGCTTTTGGTGCTGCTGATTTAGGTGTAGATGCTTTAGGCGTTGTTGCTTTTTTAGGAGCAGCTACTTTAGTGGGTGCAACAACTTTCTTGGCAGAAGGTTTAATTGCTTTTTTTGCTGATGCCATGTAACGTATAGTTTTTTAATTATTTTTTTAAAAAATTGAAATCTAAATGATAAAATTAGTTTTTAACACGCTCTACGTACTCACCTGATTTGGTGTTGATACGAATGGTCTCGCCTTCGTTGACAAACAAAGGAACATTAACGGTAGCACCAGTTTCGATAGTAGCTGGTTTCAAAGTACGTGTAGCTGTATCGCCTTTCATACCTGGTTCGCTGTAAGTTACTAATACGTCTATCTTCTCTGGCAATTCAACACCAATAGGCATATCTGTTTCGCCATTCACCAACACGATAACTTCTTGACCATCTTTCAAAAACTGTGGTGCATTGACCAATGATTCTGCAACTGTAATTTGCTCAAAAGTTTCATTATCCATAAAGCTATACCCTGTCTCATCTTTGTATAAGTATTGGTAAGGCTTTTTTTCTACTCTTACTGTGTAAATCGTTTCACCACTATTCCATGTTTGTTCAATAGTACGACTGTTATCTACACCTTTTAATTTTGCCCAAACTTTTGCTGCAGCACGTGCAGTTTTGTTTTGACCAAATTCAACTACTGAATATAGGCTACCATCCAATTTGATGATTAAACCTGTTTTCATATCACCTGTATTTGCCATAGCGAAGTTATTTTTTATTTAGGGGTGCAAATATAACAACTCAAAGTTAATAAAATCTAAAAGAATCCGATATAAATAGATTCCTATTTTGTTAACATGTTACTCCTATTGACTTACATATGTCATTTATTTTTAATAGATTAGAAACATCTATTTTTTCTATGTTTTTGTGAATGTTTTTGATTTTAAAAAATAAAATTTTGCATATATCCTGAATATATACCTTTGCCTCAATGAAAAAATCGCTGACAGAACTGAATCATACCGAAGGTGAAACCTTGCTCATAGACAAACCATATGGCTGGACTTCGTTTGCAGTTGTAGCCCAACTCAAAAAATGGACCAAAGCAAAAATAGGACACGCTGGAACACTTGATCCCTTGGCCACTGGTTTAGTGATATGTTGTACAGGGAAATCGACCAAAAAACTGACTGCTTTGTTAGGTTTAAAAAAAGAATACACTGGCATTATCCGAATAGGTTCCGTTACCCCTACATACGATTTAGAAAGTATGCCACAGGACGAAAAAGATTTTTCAACCATTACACCTGAGCAAATAGAAGAAACAAGGCAAGGTTTTTTGGGCGAAATAGTGCAATTCCCACCCATACATTCAGCTATCAAACAAGAAGGTAAACCTGTGTATGAACTGGCTCGCGAAGGCAAAGAAGTGATTATGAAAAGTAGACAAGTCACGATTGAAGAATTTGAATTGACCAAAATTGCTTTGCCCGAAATTCATTTTAGAATTTTATGCACCAGCGGCACATATATACGTTCAATTGCAAACGATTTTGGAGCTCGATTAGGTTGCGGTGGATTTTTGCAAGCGCTTCGTAGAACTGCAATTGGCGAACATCGCATTGAAGATGCTTATACCATACCCGAAATGGGCGAACATTTTGGCAGTATCATGAACGCAAAAATTATTGTTCCTAAAGTAGATTATTCAAAGTAACAAATACCCATTTTTCAACATACTATTTAAAAAAGTTTACAAAAGAATATTTAAATGTTCCTTACTTCAATGCATTCTCATGTTCATTGCTTTTTTGTGTATAAAAGTAAACGAATTTTACATCACTTTATTCCTATGAATGTCGTTACATTTGCCCTCCTTAAAAAAATTCAAACTCCAACATGCAGCTTAAATATATACAATACATTGCTCAAAAATTATCAATCAAAACCAAACAAGTTGAAAGCATACAAGCCTTGCTCGAACAAGGTTCTACCATCCCATTTATAGCTCGTTATCGCAAAGAAGCCACGGAAAATTTAGATGAAGTAGTCATCGAAAATGTAAAAGACCAAATTCAATATTTTGATGATTTGGAAAAACGCAAAGAGACCATTTTAAAGTCAATAGACGAGCAAGGAAAACTTACACCCGAATTGACCAAAAAAATAACGGAATGTATGGAATCCAATATCTTAGAAGATATTTATTTGCCCTACAAACCCAAACGCAAAACACGAGCTACGATGGCTATTGAAAAAGGCCTTGAGCCTTTGGCAAATTTATTGTTTGAACAGCCTTTGAAAATAGATCCCTTACTTGAAGCAGCTAAATTTATGAATGATCAAGTCTTGGATACTAAAGATGCATTGAAAGGAGCACGAGATATCATAGCTGAGTGGATCAACGAAAATGCAATTGTTCGCGAACGAATACGTAATTTGTTTACACGCAAAGCAATCATCAGCTGCAAAGTTTTTAAAAGTAAAGAAGTAGACGCTATTAAATACAAGGATTATTTTGATTGCACTGAAACCTTATCCAAATGCCCAAGCCATCGTATGTTGGCTATGCGTCGTGGCGAAAAAGAAGGCTTTTTAGGAATTGACATTTCCATAGATGAAACAGAAGCATTAGAAGCTATTGACAAGGTGATTTTAAAAAACGATGGGGAATGTTCAAAACAAGTTCAACTCGCTATAGATGATTGTTACAAACGTCTATTGAAATCTTCCATCGAATTGGAGTTTAGAATGTCGAGCAAACAAAAAGCCGATGAAGAAGCCATACAAGTGTTTGCTACCAATACTCGACAATTATTGTTGTCGCCACCTTTGGGACAAAAAAATATACTTTCTCTTGATCCAGGATTTAGAACCGGTTGCAAACTCGTAGTACTCGACAAGCAAGGCAATCTGCTTCACAACACAACTATATATCCGCATGCACCTCAAAACCAGCGTGACGATGCCATCTATGCTATACAGCACTTGGTAGACAAATATCATGTAGAAGCAATAGCCATAGGTAATGGTACCGCTGGCAAAGAAACCGAACAACTTTGTCGTAGTATTTCGTTTACAAACCCAGTTCATATTTTCCTCATCAGCGAGGCAGGTGCTTCGATCTATTCGGCATCTGAAATAGCCCGTGAAGAATTTCCAGATTATGACTTGACTGTTCGTGGTGCAATATCCATTGGTCGCAGGCTGATGGACCCACTAAGCGAGCTGGTTAAAATAGATCCCAAATCAATCGGTGTAGGACAATACCAACATGATGTAAATCAATACAAACTCAAAGAATCGTTGGACAATGTGGTGGTGAGTTGTGTTAATGCAGTTGGTGTCGATGTCAATACGGCATCCAAACATGTATTGGCTTATATATCTGGTTTAGGTCAGACCTTGGCCAAAAACATCGTAGAATATCGAAAAGAACATGGTGCATTTCAGTCGCGTGAAGAATTGAAGAAAGTACCGCTTATGGGTACCAAAACGTATCAACAAGCTGCTGGATTTTTGCGTATTCTACAAGGCGAAAACATCCTCGACAATTCGGCTGTACATCCCGAGAGCTATGCAGTAGTGAAACAAATGGCAAAAGATATGAGTTGTAGCATTGAAGATTTAATCAAAGATGCATCGCTCCGCAAAAAAATAGATGTCAAACAATATATATCAGAAACAGTTGGACTTTTTACACTACAAGACATTTTACAAGAACTAGAAAAACCTGCACGTGATCCACGTAGCACCTTACAGCACTTTGAATATGCTGCTGGCGTCAATACTATAGAAGATTTATTTGTCGGTATGGTGTTGCCTGGCATTGTAACCAACATTACTAATTTTGGTGCGTTTGTCGATATTGGTGTCAAACAAGATGGGCTTGTACATTTATCTCAAATAGCCAATAAATTTGTCAAAGACCCCAACGATGTGCTCAAACTAACGCAACAAGTGATGGTTAAAGTTACAGACATTGATGTAGCACGCAAGCGTATACAATTGAGTATGAAGGAGGTGTAAAAAGAAATGAACGACGACTACTAGATAAAGATTTCTCATTACATTTGCCCCGTGAAAGAAACATCATCCATTCAGGTCAAATTTGCCAAGGTCTTATCAGTCTTATTTCATCCTGTTTTTTTGCCAACTATACTATTTGCTTTTTTGGTCTATTTTAGTCCCAATGTATTTTATGGTTTTCCGGAGGATTTAAAAAACTGGTGGCTTATTACAATCAGTTATATCACCATTACGTTTCCATTGGTAACTGTATTTTTACTTTGGCGTCTCAAGTTTATCGAAAGCATGCACATGCATGGACTCAAGGAACGTTACGGCCCATTGATAGCTTCGATGTTATTTTACTTCTGGGTATTTTGGTTGTTTCACAAGCAATTTCAAGCACCTTTGGTGGTGCAAACATTATTGCTCGGTACTTTTTTAACTACAGTGTTGGTTTTTATGTGTAGCATTTTTTTCAAAATCAGTATGCATACTGCAGCTTGGGCTAGCGCTATTTCGTTTGCCAGCATTGCATGTTTACTCTACGTAGATAAATCTTTGATATTGCTCATCGCTACTATCCTCATAGGCGGGCTAGTTGGCAGTGCTCGTTTGCTTACGCAAGCTCATACTAACAGGCAAGTGTGGCTGGGATATATCATGGGCGCTATAGCTATGCCCATTGCTTACTTTTTTGTACACCTTATTTCATAATTTTTTTTTATGCCAAAAATTGAAACTTGTTTTTCGCCTTCTCTACTGCATCTCTATGATATATCGAACAGTATCGTTGTGATTATAGATGTATTTCGAGCTACGTCTACTATAGCGGCTGTGCTACACCATGGTGCTAAGGAAATTATACCCGTATCGGCCGTAGACGAATGTATCCGACTCGGCAGCACACTTGAAAATGCATTGACTGCTGGTGAGCGCGATGGAAAAGTAGCTCCAGGTTTGATGCACGGCAATTCGCCATTGGAATATCCCCGCGAATTTATAGCTGGTAAAACTTTAGTATTAACAACCACCAACGGCACACGATTGTTGCATATGTGTGGCGATGCGCACGAAATTATTACGGGTTCTTTTTTAAATCTTGGTGCTGTTTGCGACTATTTATTGGCACAACAAAAGGATGTCTTGTTGGCCTGTGCATCATGGAAAGACCGCTACAACCTTGAAGATTCTTTGTTTGCTGGCGCAGTTTATGATGCTATAGGTCATGGCTTTGACATGAATTGCGACAGTACACGTGCCGCAACTCATATTTACAGACAAGCTAAAAACGACTTGTATGGTTTTATTCAAGACAGTTCACACTTCTTGCGCCTATCTAAATTTGGGTTAGAATATGATATGGCGTATTGCTGTAAAATAAACGAACACAATGTATTGGTGAAACTACAAGGCAATAAGTTGTTGGCATACTAGTTATATTTTCAAATTGATTTTTATAAATTTCCAAATTTTGAATTACATTTAGTTTTTCAAATTTATTTTTATTTAAAAAAACTGTATTCAGTAATTAAAAAACTATGAGTTTATTTCTCAAAAAACCATTAAGCCATTTATTGCGTGAAGCAGATGATGCTGAAAAAGGAATGAAAAGAACACTTGGTGTTGGAGCGCTCATTTCATTAGGCGTTGGGGCTATTATAGGTGCAGGATTATTTGTACGTACTGCTGCTGCTGCTGCTGAGCATGCAGGGCCATCAGTTACCTTTGGTTTTATCATTGCAGCATTGGGTTGTGCTTTTGCAGGTTTATGTTATGCAGAGCTTTCATCAAGTATTCCTATTTCTGGTAGTGCATATACGTATACTTATGCAACTATGGGCGAATTTATTGCATGGATAATAGGTTGGGATTTGGTACTTGAATATGCAGTCGGTGCTGCCACGGTTGGAATAGCATGGAGTGAATATTTAAACAATTTATTAGTCAATGTAGTCCATGTCGGAGCCATACCTTACGAATGGTGTCATTCTCCTTTTCAAGTCAGCGATGCAGGCGTTAGAGGATTTATCAATATCCCTGCATTGTTTATAATTATTGTGTTGAGTTTTTTACTTATCAAAGGTACGCAAGAAAGCGCATTGGTAAACAATGTCATCGTAGTTACAAAAGTAGCTATCGTAATACTCGTCATTATATTAGGTTGGGGTTTTATCAATGATGTAAATCATACACCATACATTCCTGAAGCAACAACATTCACCAACGAATCGGGTATTACCCATAAATTTGGAGGTATGTGGGGCATAGTAGGTGCTGCAGGAGTTGTCTTTTTTGCATTTATTGGATTTGATGCTGTGAGTACAGCTGCGCAAGAAGCTAAAAATCCTAAGCGCGATATGCCTATCGGGATTTTAGGCTCACTTGCACTTTGTACTATTTTGTATATTCTATTCGCACATGTACTGACAGGTATTGCACCAGTTGAATTTTTTAGAACAAATGGTAAAGAAGCATCTGTAGCAGCTGCCATTAACACATATATGACAGGCTATGGTTGGTTGGCTCAATTTATTACAGTTGCTATACTAGCAGGATTTTCATCTGTAATATTGGTCATGTTGTTAGGACAAAGTCGTGTATTTTATAGCATGAGCCGCGATGGATTATTACCTACAAAATACAGCGCTTTGCATCCAAAATACAAAACGCCCTACAAATCAAATTTGTTTGTGATGCTAATTGTTGGTTTTTTTGCGGCTTTTATTCCTGGTGATGTAGTTGGCGATATGAGTAGTATTGGTACTTTATTTGCTTTTATACTTGTTTGTGCAGGTGTCATAATTCTTCGCAAAACTGAACCAAATTTAAAACGACAATTTAAAACACCATTGGTCCCTTTAGTTCCTATTTTAGGAATCATTTTTTGCACAATAATGATTTTGGGACTTGGTTGGGCCAATTGGTTACGACTCCTCGTTTGGTTGCTTTTAGGCGTGATCATCTATTTTGGTTATAGCAAAAAACACAGCAAGCTAAGACAAGTCGAAGAAACTGATTTGAAATTATAAATCCCCTTCGATCTTTTTTACTTTCTTTGCGTTGACTCTTAGGCAATGCAGACCATTCATTCAATACTAAAACAATATTGGCATTATGATGCTTTTCGTCCTAAACAGGAAGACATCATTAATCATATATTGGCCGGGCAAGATACTTTAGGCATTTTGCCTACTGGCGGAGGAAAATCTATTTGCTATCAAGTCCCTGCTATGGCTATGGAAGGCACTTGTTTGGTAGTATCGCCACTGATTGCCTTAATGAAAGATCAAGCACTGGGATTAAGTAAACGTGGCATTCCTACCCTAGTTGTCTTTAGCGGCATGACCAAAGAAGAGGTGAATATCGTTTATCAAAAAATCAGTACAGGTACATATAAATTTTTGTTTGTTTCACCGGAACGCTTGCGGTCTGCAATTTTTTTAGATTACCTCAGCGATTGGAATATCAATTTACTCGCAGTCGACGAAGCACATTGTATCTCCCAATGGGGATACGATTTCAGACCGCCTTATTTGCAAATCGCAGCGTTGAGATCATTATTACACAAGGTACCTATTCTAGCACTTACTGCAAGTGCAACGCCTTTTGTTCAACAAGATATTATTGAAAAACTTGAGTTTAAAAACCACGCAACCTATTTCACTTCATTCGAACGAAATAATATATCCTTGAGTGCTTTTGAAGTTGACAACAAAATAGTCAAAGTCATAGATATCCTTCAAAAAGTACAAGGCACTGCTATTGTTTATTGTAGAAACAGAAGGCGCACAAAGGACATGGCTGAAACATTGATTGCGCATGGTTTTTCGGCCGACTACTATCATGCTGGACTGGAACAAGATATTCGCAATAAAAAACAAGATGACTGGATACAAAATCGAACTCAAATCATTGTTTGTACCAATGCATTTGGCATGGGTATAGACAAGCCTGATGTCAGAATCGTCATCCATTATGATATACCAGACACACCTGAGGCTTACTATCAAGAAGCTGGACGTGCGGGTCGTGATGGGTTAAAATCGTATGCTGTACTCTTGTATCAACAAAAAGATTTGCGTGACTTAGCAGCGGGTGTAACACTCAAATATCCGAGCACAAGCACAATGCGCAAAATTTATACCGCTCTTTGCCAATACCTTCAAATCGGCATTGGTAGTGGCATGGACGAACTTTTTGATTTTGAACTCGCTGTATTTTGCCAACATTTTGAATTGAATGTTATCGAAGTGATGAGTACCATTAAATTATTGGAAATGCAGGATTATTGGCAACTCAGCGAAAGTGTGTATTTACCTTCTCGGGTAAGTGTCACGTCTACAAAATCTATGGTAGCAGAAATCGAAAAGCATTATCCCAAACTCGATGAAGTCCTTAAACTTTTACTTCGAATGTATGGCGGTATTTGGAATCATTATGTTCCCATCAATGAATTTATGATGGCTCAAAAAGCCCTAGTTGCCAAAGATTATATCGAAATGATGTTAGTACAATTGAACGATCATGGCATTATCGATTATGTCAAAGCAAAGGACAAACCTCAGTTGTTTTTTCAACATGAACGTGTCAACGAAAACTCGCTACATATTGATACTAAAACTATAGAGGTTTTGAAAAAACGATACGAAGATAGAGTACAATTTATGCTACACTATACCCAAAACGAAACAATATGTAGGTCTAAAGAATTGATTCAATATTTTGGTGAAACCTTGCCTAACAACTGTGGCCAATGCGATATCTGTCTATCAAATGAAAAAAAACGAAAACCAAGCGATTTTGATAGTATAAAAAATACTATTTTGCACCAAATCACGTTAAAAGGCTCGCTCAATATAAAGCAATTTTGTAAAAGTTATCCAACAGCGAAGCAAGACGAACTACTTAGAATCATTCGTTTTTTGCTTGATGATCATCTTTTGAAACTGAATGAATTGGGGGATTTAATTTATAAATAATGAATAAAATAAAATTTGCAGTTGTTGGCTATGGGAATATTGGGAAACGACATGTGCATCATATCCTCTCACATCCTGAAGCTGAATTGGTCGCTATTTGCGATTTGCCCGAAAAAATTATTGACGAACAAGCTTTGAAATCCATCAAAAGATATACCAACATTGATCAAATGTTGCAAGAAATTGATGCTCATGTCATCAATGTTTGTACGCCTAATTATCTACATCATCCGCATACAATAGCAGCACTAAAAGCAAGTTTTCATGTGGTATGCGAAAAGCCAATGGCCATCAGCAGCGCTGAATGCGAGGACATGATACAAACAGCATCCTTATCGGACAAAACCATTTTTGTCGTCAAACAAAATAGATACAACGAACCTGTACAACAAGTGAAAACCTTATTGCAAGACGGCACCTTGGGCAATATCTTTTTCATTAATGTCAATTGCTTTTGGAATAGAAACGAATATTACTATACTGAAAGTCCATGGCGAGGCAAAAAGAGTTTAGACGGTGGATGCTTGTTTACGCAGTTTAGTCATTTCGTTGATATTTTATACTACTTGTTTGGCGATATTGCTACTTCACGAGGTCAAGTTTTTAATTTCGATCACGCCTACAGCGAAGTAGAAGATACAGGGAGTTTTATTCTCAAGACAGCCGAAGGTGCTTTGGTCAATTTTAATTTTTCAACTTGCAGTTACGAAAAAAATATGGAAGGTGCCATTACTATATTAGCACAGCATGGAACTGTAAAAATTGGTGGTCAATATCTCAACACGATTGAATACCAACATATCAAAAACAAAGTTCTGCCTGCAATCAATATTACTGCGAAGTCTAACGACTATGGTCAATACCAAGGAAGCATGAGTAATCACGACCGTGTAATAGATAATGTGGTTAAAACATTGCAAGGTAAAGAACAGGTCATGACCAATGCTTTTGAGGGCAAAAAAGTTGTGGATATTATTGAAATGATGTACCAATCTGCTGTATAATCATTGCATTTAAGGCTTTCAAAATATATGATTTTTTAATATTATTTTTAATGCAATATAACAAATTGATAACATATCAATTTGACATGTAACCTGTTTAAATATATCAGTAAATACTTGGATTATGAACAAAATAACTACTACTTTTTTAATCTTATTGCTGAATTTCACTGCGTTTGCTCAAGTTGAACATCGCGTTTGTGGCGCAATGGATCATCTCCATCAGCTCGACCAAATAGATCCAAGCTAAGCAATTCAGCGTCAATTAATAGAAAATCATACACAGCAATTTATAGCAAATCCTACAAAAACCCGAACGTTCATTACAATTCCTGTAGTCGTACATGTGGTTTACAATACAGCTTCTCAAAACATTAGCGATGCTCAAATACAGTCACAAATCAATGTTTTAAATGCAGATTTCAGACGTTTGAATGCAGATTTTGCCAATACTCCTGGACCATTTCAGGGCGTTTCTGCTGATTGTGAATTCCAATTTGTATTGGCTCGACGTAATCCCAACGGCGATTCTACCAATGGAATTACACGCACCCAAACTATTGAGAGTTCATTTACATTCAATGACAATGTCAAAAAATCACAATTTGGCGGTAAAGATCCTTGGCCATCTACCGATTATTTAAGCATTTGAGTATGCAAACTTAGTAGTGGATTGTTGGGCTATGCTCAATTTCCTGGTAGGCCAGTTTTGACTGATGGTGTTGTATGTTCTTTTCGTGCATTTGGTACTATGCGTGCTGCTTAAGCGCCATTTAACAAAGGTCGAACTGCCACACATTAATTAGGTCACTACTTAAACTTATTCCATATTTGGGGCGATGATGGTGGCTCTTGCAATGGTACTGACTTAGTCAATGATACACCAAATCAAGGTGCTGAAAATTATGGTTGTCCTGTTTACCCTAAAATTTCATGCAACAACACACCTACTGGTGATATGTTTATAAATTTCATGGACTACACCGACGATGCTTGTATGTCTATGTTTACAGCAGGACAAAAAGCTCGCATGGATGCTTTGTTTACAAATGAAGGTGCCCGATTTTCGTTAATCAATTCCTTCGTTAGTGTATTTCCTATTGGAGGTGCAGTTGCCTGCGGCACGCCTACCAATCTGAGTACATCATCTATAACTCCAACCACAGTGACACTCAATTGGGATGCCGTGGCCAATGGCAGTAGTTATGGAATACAACTCAGACCTATCGGAAGCAACACCTGGTTAAATTACACTTCAACCACATTTTCCTATTCAATTACTGGATTAAATGCCAATACAACCTACGAATATCAAATTCAAGCAACTTGTACAAATGGTACAAGTCAATACTCGTCGTTATACTCATTTCAAACACCTATGGCTGCACCACAAACCTGTGGTATTCCTATTTCATTGAGTATTAACAACTTGCAACACAATACAGTAACCGTCCAATGGCGGGCTGTACAAGATGCGACTCAATACACCGTTCGGTTACGCGAATTGGGCGATACCAATTGGACAAGCTTTACAAGTCAATCCAACTCAATTGCCCT
>JBILCF010000176.1:0-5796 GCA_044353325.1 Chitinophagaceae bacterium
ACCAATGAAAAACTGGGGAATTATCCTTAACCAATATTTGATTATCTTTGAAAACAGATGTCGGCTCTAAACAGTTTACACAATATAATGGATAGTCTCTTTAATCCATCTTTAAATTCATCCGAAGCATACATACTATTACTAGTAGCCATCATTTGCACAGATATAGGTTTAGATATTTGTTCCTTATCGTTCATTAAATTTTGATAATTCGTTTGATCGTTAGCCATTCTGTTGCGGTAATACTCGGGTTGCATAAAATCGACATATATTGGATACAAGATTGGTCTATTGTGATTTTGATTTGGGTTAGCAGTGGATAATTTGATATTGACATTTTTCCAATCAAAACCTGTTTGTTGTGTTATTTTAGCTCTACAGTTAAGCATCATAGGTTTAGAAGTATTTTCGCAACGTATTTCGTAGGTTGGCTTCCAGCTTGCTGCTGTAACGAGGTACGAAAGTTTAAATTGTGTATTAACTTCAGTGGATGAAAACACTTTCAAAACAACTTCTCTAACAGGCTTTCCCAATGCATTGGTACTTGATTGATTGATTTGATTTTGCAATTGTGAGGATACTATTTTTAATTCCGCATTTTGTTCATCTAAATCAAACATGAGTTTCTGAAGTTCTGCAAGTTTAATTCGTTTCAATTCTAATAGTTCTTTCAATTGTGCTGGCTTTAAGCCTTCGGTCGTACTACCCAATTTGGAATTGCCATTCAGCACCGCCAATTCGAGTTCATATGCAGCTCTTTTTTTAGAATTGTACGTCATTATCTTGTCAAGCCTTTTGATAGAGTCTTTCCATACTTGAATCGTGTTGGGATTTAAACCATTTTCATCGGTGATGTAGTTTAATCTTGATGAAACAGATAATATTTTTACATTGTTTTTGCAACCTACTTGAATAGAATTTTCGTCTATAGCTTGTGTAATATTTGTAATAATCACTTCTGAATTTCCTTTCGGAATAGCAGTAGAACCAATACGTGTTTCTTTGGCATAACTTCTATAAATGGTCACATCAGTGACTGTTGAGTTTTTAATAATATTGTTTGCTTGTGCTTGAAATCCTGTGATTAGGATAATGATTAAAACTATTTGTCTCATATTTTCTTGATTGTATGAGATAGATGCAGGTTATGATGGTATTCCATAATTTGCATTAAAAAAGCCATCATTTCTGATGGCTTTCTTAATTGTTATAAATATTATGTATTATTCTGCTTTAGGTGCACCACCTTCGTTACCTTCAGGCTTTGGAAGCAATACTTTTCGAGAGAATTTAAATTTACCTGTTTTAGGATCTGTTCCAGTCAATTTTACATTGATTTTGTCGCCTTCTTTCAATACACCATCTAAATTGTCTAGTCGTTTCCAACTTACTTCTGATATGTGCAACAATCCTTGTTTGCCTGGCAAGAACTCTACAAACGCACCATATGGCATCACTGATTTAACTACAGACTCATAGGTTTCACCAACTTCTGGTTGCATGACTATGCCTTTTATCCAAGACATTGCTTTATCTAAACCTTCTTTTGCTTTAGAGAATATTTTTACATGACCTTTATCTCCAACTTCTTCGATAGAAATGGTTGTTCCAGTTTCACGTTGGATTTCTTGAATAATTTTTCCACCTGGCCCGATTACAGCTCCGATAAATTCTTTATCGATAGCTAAGAATTCCATACGAGGTGCATGTGGTTTTAAGTCTGCTCTGTGCGCTGGCATACATTCATACATCGCATTTAAGATATGCATACGACCTTGATTGGCTTGTGCTAATGCTTTGCGCATTACATCCATGCTTAATCCGTCAACTTTGATATCCATTTGGATACCACAAATACCATCTTTAGTACCTGTTACTTTAAAATCCATATCGCCCAAGTGATCTTCATCACCTAAGATATCGGTCAATACTACCCATTTTCCATCGGCACGAGAAATCAATCCCATAGCCACACCCGATACTAGTTTTTGAACCGGTACACCTGCATCGTACAAGGCCAAAGAACCTGCACAAACAGTCGCCATTGAAGACGAACCGTTACTTTCTAAAATATCAGAGATAATACGGATGGTATATGGGAATGCTTCTTTAGATGGCAACACTTGCTTCAAAGAACGTTGTGCCAAGTTACCATGCCCTACTTCTCTACGACCCGGACCACGCATAGGTTTAATTTCGCCTGTCGAGAACGGTGGGAAATTGTAATGTAAATAGAAACTACTGTATTCGCTACCATTTGCATCTTCAATCATTTTTTCGTCGTCTGGTGTACCCAACGTTACTGTACTTAAAGATTGAGTTTCGCCACGTGTAAACAACGCTGTACCATGCGGAGAAGGTAAATAATCTACTTCCATTTCTAACGGACGTACTACATCAGGAGCACGACCATCTAAACGAACATGCTCATCAAGCATCATATTACGAATCACTTCTTTTTCGATATTGTGGAAATAGTATCCAACCAATGCAGCATCCTCAGGTGTTAATTCACCCAAATGCTCTACTACTTCTTTACCTATTGCTTTCAATGCATCGCTACGATCGTGTTTTGCGGCAGCAGATTTTGCAACAGCATATATTTTTTCTGTAGAAAAAGCAGCGATTTTCTCGTTCAATTCCTCATTTCGGTAAGGTTTTGTATACTCACGTTTTGCTGGAGAACCCAACATTTCCCACAATTCTTTTTGAGCTTGTACTTGTATTTTAATAGCATTGTGACCAGCTTCAATAGCTTGTATCAAATCTTCTTCCGAACATTCTTTACTTTCACCTTCCACCATCATGATATTTTTCTCCGTAGCAGCAATTATGAAATCCATATCGGATTCTAGCATTTGCGCACGCGTAGGATTGATAATCATTTGTCCGTTGATACGTGATACACGTACTTCAGAAATAATTTCTTGTATTGGAACGTCGGAAACAGCCAAAGCAGCAGATGCAGCTAAACAAGCCAACGCATCTGGCATAATTTCAGGATCAGATGAAACTAATGTTACAAGAACTTGTACATCGCATAAATAATCGTCTGGGAAAAGTGGACGCAATGCACGATCAATTAAGCGTGAAATTAATATTTCATTGTCGCTCAAGCGACCTTCACGTTTGAAAAATGAGCCAGGTATACGACCTGCTGATGCAAATTTTTCTTGATAATCGACTGATAAAGGAAAAAAAGATTGACCAGGTTTTGGTTCTTTGTTGGCAACCACTGTAGCTAATAATGCACAGTTGCCCATTTTGACTAAAACAGAACCGTCTGCTTGACGGGCTAATTTACCTGTTTCGATTGTGATTTGGCGACCGTCGCCTATATCAAAGGTTTTTGTTTTTATGTTGAACATAATTGTTGTTTTAAAATTGTTGAAATTGACAAAATGAAATGATCACGAAAAAAATTGCAATGACTCCTGTAGAAAAAGGATGAATGCTATGTAGAACACATGGCTACAAATGTAGTGCTAGCCTATGTTTCACAAAAAAACCTGAATTGCATACACAATCCAGTTACAGATACACCCTTAAAACAGCAATTCCCAACCTTTGGAGTTGGGAACGCTTTTTTAAAATTATTTTCTTAAGTTGAGTGTTACAAGTAGTTTTCTGTAACCTTCCAAATCTGTTTTTGAAAGGTAGGAAAGAAGACTTTTACGTTCACCTACCAATTTGATAAGGCCGCGGTTGGTACCAAAGTCTTTTTTGTTTTTCTTCATATGCTCAGAAATATGTTTGATACGTTCTGTAAGCATGGCAATTTGAGCCTCGGTAGAACCAGTGTTGGTTTCGCTACCTCCGTGAAGTTTAAATAATTCTTTTTTGCGTTCGATAGTTAATACTGACATCTTTAAAGTATTAGAGTTTTTCTTTTAATTCGGGTGCAAATGTAGTATAATTTTTCGTAGAAATACATTTTATAGCCTTTTTTTTATTCAAGAAGACGTATTACAACTATATTTAATGCATAAAGTAAGCTAAAATTAGAAAGAAAACAACTGAAATTAAAGTCAAATTTTGGGAGTAATATCTTCTTGTAGCTTTTTTTGCCAACTAAAAAAACCAAAAACAGCAACCACAACATAAATTACAGTCAATAATGCTGTTAATTCTAATCCTTTATAATATTGAAGAGGAATGGCTATACAATTTGAAATATTTAGTACAATCCAATTTTCTACTTTACGTTTAAGTAAAAGCCATGTACCTGCCCATGCAATAGAAGCTACCAATGCATCTTGGAGAGGAACTGTACTGGTAGTGTAATGAACTAATACATAATATATACAACACCAAGCAAGTATAACTATGCCTACAGTGGTAAGCCAATCCATTGAATTGGCTTTACTGATTTTAAGTTCAGCGCTTTTTCCTCCTTTCCAATAAAGTATACCCCAAATACTAATACCGAGATAATATGCATTCAGCATACTTTCGGCAAATAACCCAGCTGTATAAAATAACCAAGTATATAGTGAAACACTGACTATACCAGCTACAAAATTAAAACGGGTATTGAACAAAGCCAATAAAACTTGACCTAAAGCAAACACAAAAGCAATCCACTCCAATAAAGGTGTTGATAAAAACTGATTTAATAAATTTTGCAAAAAAGACAATAATTATATTTTTTTGCCAATGATACAATTATTCTAACAATTCAGAACCAATTTCATCAATTTGCTTATCCTGATATCCAACTAAATAATTGTAATAAATTGCATTGGAAGTAGAAACGTAAGGCGCTAGTATTAAAAAGCCTAACCCCAATGTAAATATGCATAAGAATGCCCAGCCGATAAAACTCAAGTTAAATAAAAAGTAATCCCCTCTGTGCCCCTTCATCATTTCATGACTCTTTTGCATTGCTTCTGTAATCCCCATAGTAGGATTATCTTTCATAATACGATATGTTTGAGACAAAGCCAACGCTGCTATTATCCCCGGAACAATTAATAAAATGAATCCTATAAAAACAACAATTAAAATCAAGATATACGCTCCGATTGCATTGCCGAAATTTTTAAACCCATCAAAAATATTATTTAAATCAACTGATTCATCTCTTGATATTTTTATAAAATATATTGCCATCCCTAATGCAAAAGGCCCAGCAGTAGCGAGTGCTCCAAAAGGAATAATACTAGCTATTGCAGAAATAATACCTACCACCAAGATGGCTAATACTGCATTCCCCCATTTTTTATCGAGCTTACGGAGTGCTTCATTTTTGATTTCATCAAATGTTGGTCTCATAAATTTAAAATTTTTAGTAAAAATAAAATTAAAATAAAATTTTTAATTTAAATTAACATAATCGGTTATTATTCGTTGTTAATCGGTAATAAAATTTATAAAAGAAAACAAAAGAAACAAGATAAGATTACCTTTACAACGATGATAATTACTCTCCAAAAATTAAACATACCTTTCCTTCCAATATTGGATTCAGATATATGGAATAAGCATGTTTCATTTAAAGCGGGTAATAAATACCATATAAAAGCATCATCAGGATCGGGCAAAAGCACATTGATACAAAGCCTTTATGGTATTCAAAAAAACTACACTGGAGACGTACTTTTTAACCAAAAAAACATCAAGCAATTTTCAGTCGAAGAAACATGTGAATGGCGTGCTTCGAAAATAAGTATTGTATTTCAAGATTTAAAACTGTTTGAAGATAAAACTGCACTCGAAAATATAGATATCAAACGTGCATTGACCAATACCTATACATCAGAAAAAATGCATGAATTTGCAGAACAACTTGGCGTT
>JBILCF010000177.1:0-5747 GCA_044353325.1 Chitinophagaceae bacterium
ACAAGATAATATTTCGTTTGATTCTATAGGTTTAGTCGTTACGGCCGGTGTGCGTTTTAATTACAATACATTGAATAGCGAATTTCTAGTAAGTCCACGTATTCAAATGTCGTGGAAACCCAAATGGGATAAACGCGATATCATTTTTAGAGCAGCAACAGGTGTATATTCTCAACCACCGTTTTATCGTGAAATGCGTAATTTGGATGGCACAATCAATATCAATGTCAAAGCTCAAAAATCATATCATGCAGTGGGAGGATTTGATTATAATTTCAAAGGATTAGGAAATCGTCCGTTTAAATTTACCACAGAATTGTATTATAAATACATGTGGGATGTTGTGCCGTATGAATATGATAATGTTCGAATTCGATATTTTGGGCGAAATGCTGCCGTAGGTTATGCATATGGTGCTGAGTTTAGAATGTATGGCGATTTGGTCAAAGATGCAGAATCATGGATAAGTTTAGGTCTCATGAAAACAGGCGAAGATGTTCTCGATGATAAAATAAAATACAAAGGAGTTAACGGAACAGATACAGCATCATTTGCTCCTGGTTATATACCAAGACCAACAGATTCGAGAGTGAGCTTTGGATTGTATTTTTCTGATTATTTGCCAAGAAATAAAAATTTTAAATTGTTTTTAAATGGTTTGTATTCTACTGGATTACCTTTTGGTCCGCCAGATCAAAATCGATACGGTGATACACTTCGAATTCCGAGCTACAAACGCGTTGACATAGGATTTTCATCTTTATTAATCGATGGAGAACGTAAAGACAAACCACGATATAGTTTTTTCAAAAATGTAAAAAGTATGTGGTTGAGTCTTGAGGTTTTTAACCTTTTAGGTATACAAAATACTCTTTCTTACACCTGGATACAAGATCAAAGCAGTAGCAGAACATATGCTGTTCCAAATAGATTGACTTCTAGGTTGTTGAATCTAAAACTAGTGACTAGTTTTTAATTAGCTAAAAATAAACGAATTGATATTATGCAGTTGAAATTAATTATTTCATCAATGTATAAATAATCATCCCAATACTAGAAATAGTTGAAAGGATAGAAAGTATTGTTGTGATCATCAAGTATTTACCCATATGATCAAATGTTTCAGTAAGTTGATTTTCTTCTTTTGTATTTACAAATGCAAAAAATGAAATGCGAAAAAATATTAGATAATAGGCATTTATAAAAATGACAAAACTAATCACTAACATAATTAAAATAAAAAGCCATTTGCCACCACCTTGGATAAATTCCATAACAGTTTCATTCATTTGATTGTATTCCATCAATTGTTGTGCAACTTGATCCATATTGGCTGCCAAAAAGCCTGTAATCGCCAAAACTAAAATGCCAGAAATTGCATAAATAATACCTATAAAACGTGTCCATTTCGATGTAGTATTTAAATGAGTTAAGCCAGCTTCATTAATACCAGTTTGTTGAAAAATTGAGTTGTTTGTTTCCATGAAATATTGTATTTTAGATAGAAGCTAATGTGACTAAAAGTCCAATGAGAATTCCTATTACTGCCAATGCTATAACTATAATGAAGATTATTCCCATTATAGTGAAATACATTTTTAAATGATATAATGCCTGTTGCAGTTGCATTGAATCATTCGTAGTTAAACTTTCTTTACATAGTTTAGAATATTTAAGTAAGTTGACAGCCATGATAATGCTTATTACAGCAGAAATGACAAACGAAAATAATGCGCCAAAGAAAGATGCATCACCTGTGATTCCATTCACTATCATTTGTAATAAACCCAAACCCAAATTGATAAAGGATAAAATAGCACCATACCGAGCCCAAGTAATGTTGAATTCAATTTTACTTTTGGTGAGTTGGCTTAATGTTGTAGTAGATTCCATGGTGTTATAACGATTTGTATTTCGTTTTTTCTGTAAGTAAAAATATAGCGTAAATTTGAGTGAAGCAAGTTTGTAATGGTGTGAAATTGAGTTTGGTTTAATATGCTCTTGCAAATAAAACACGTTGTGAACTTGGGTTGCCCGTTAAAATACAAGCACCGTTTTCAAGCGTGTTGTCGGTCGGAATACATCGAATGGTAGCCTTAGTTAGATTCTTAATTTTCTCTTCCGTTTCTGGAGTTCCATCCCAATGCGCACTTACAAATCCACCTTTGGTGTCTAGTAAGTTTACAAACTCATCCCAAGTGTCAGCATTGGTAATATTTTCATTTCTAAAATTCAACGCTTTTTGAAAAATATTAGTTTGAATTTCATTTAACAGAGTTTCAATGGATGTAGCCAAACCATCCATACTCATCGATTTTTTTTCTTTTGTATCTCGTCGAGCTACTTCAGCGACATTGTTCTCTAAGTCTCGCATACCTATAGCTACACGAACTGGAACTCCTTTCATTTCGTATTCAGCAAACTTCCAACCTGGACGAGAATTGTCGTCATTGTCGTATTTTACTTTGATGCCTTTTGCTTTTAATTCTTGAACGATTGCATTCGCCTTTTCGTCTAAAATTGGTTTGCTATCTTCTCCTTTATATATTGGTACTATTACAACTTGAATAGGTGCTAATTTTGGTGGAAGTATTAAGCCGTCATCATCGCTATGCGCCATAACTAATGCTCCGATTAGTCTAGTAGAAACACCCCAAGATGTAGCCCAAACAGACTCTGCTTTATTTTCTTTATTGATAAAAGTAACGTCGAAAGCTTTAGCAAAGTTTTGCCCCAAGAAATGAGAGGTGCCTGCTTGTAAGGCTTTGCCGTCTTGCATCAAAGCTTCGATACAGTATGTGTCTTCAGCGCCAGCAAAACGTTCGTTGGCAGATTTTACACCTTTAACTACAGGCATAGCCATCCATTCTTCAGCAAAAGTGGCATACACGTTCAACATTTTCACTGTTTCATCAATAGCTTCTTCTTTAGTGGCATGCGCTGTGTGGCCTTCTTGCCACAAAAATTCTGCTGTTCTTAAAAATAATCTAGTACGCATTTCCCAGCGTACCACATTGGCCCATTGATTAATTAAAATAGGTAAATCGCGATAGGATTGAATCCATTTTTTATAGGTATTCCAAATGATAGCTTCCGATGTAGGTCTTACGACCAATTCTTCTTCCAATTTAGCTTCAGGGTCTACGATCAATTTGCCTGGATTATTGGGGTCGTTTTTGAGCCTGTAATGTGTTACTACAGCACATTCTTTCGCAAATCCTTCCGCGTTTTTTTCTTCAGCTTCAAATAAGCTTTTAGGTACAAATAAAGGGAAATAGGCGTTTTGATGACCTGTGTCTTTGAACATTTTGTCTAAAACATCGCGCATATTTTCCCAAAGAGCATATCCATAGGGTTTAATAACCATACAACCTCGCACAGCACTATAATCCGCCAAGCCGGCTTTGAGAATTAAATCATTATACCACTGACTATAATCTTCGCTTCTAGATGTAATTTCTTTACTCATTTTAATACCAAATAATAGGGTTATTGTTTAAAATCTTCCTTTGGAAGTTGTGCAAATTAACACAAAGTTTTGTGTGTATCATAATATAAAAACTAATATACATAAATCAATGGTTTGTATTATTTAAAAAGTTTATAATAATTACTATCTCTGTGATTATTTCTTGAAATGTTAAAATGTAATTAATTGGCTAACTAGATTTAACTTCTTTTGTTCATGCAAGTCAAAGTATGTAACTTCGAATAGTATAATCTTAAAAATAGGAATACAATGAAAAACATAATCCTCACTTGTTTGTTTAGTTTAGTACTTGGTAATGGGTATTTATTTGCTCAGTACGATGATGTTTATAGTAATGGCTCGAATCAGTCGAACCAAAATAATACAACAACAAATCAGCAATCGAACACTTCGCAAAATCAGTACGATAGCAATTCACAATCAACTCAATCAAATTCGAACGAAGATGATTATGATCAGGCTTATTCAAATCAAACTCAATCGCAACGCAGTTATAGCTACGAAGATGATGAATATATTGATTTTGATAACGATGATTATTATTACACGCAACGTATCCGTCGTTTTTACAGACCGTATACTTCAATAGGCTATTACAGTAATTTTTATATGGATCCGTATTGGTGGGATTGGACGTTTAGTTATCCTTCATGGTATATAGGTTGGAACTCTGGCTGGGGTATGAACCTCGGTTGGGGTTGGAATACAGGCTGGAACCGATGGGGTGGAGGCTGGAATACAGGCTGGGGCTGCAATAACTTCGGTTGGGGCGGAGGCTGGAACTCTGGTTGGGGCTGCAACAACTTCGGCTGGGGTGGCGGCTGGAACTCTGGTTGGGGCTGCAACAACTTTGGTTGGGGCGGTGGTTGGAACAACGGTTGGGGCGGTTGGAACTCTGGCTGGGGCTGGGGTGGCGGCTGGGGTAACGGCTACAACAATGGTTACTACGACGGATTTTGGGATGGATTTCATTCTGGTGGTGGATTTAACAATGGTGGACGTTCAGGATACAAATATGGTCCTCGAACAAGTGTAAATAGCACTGTTAGCTCTCCAAGACCTACAAGGGATAGAAGCATTACAATGGGTAATGGTAACTTGAACAATGATGTTCGTTTAAATGGTTCTCGAAACCAAAATTTAGGAGAACGAAATCAACAAACTAATATCGACAGAAATACAATGGGTGGACGTTCAAATTCATTACAAAGCGCACCAAACAATCAAATTCAAAATGATCGTAATCGATCTAATTCAACAGAACGTTTCAATGGTAATAACCAAGATATTCGCCCAAGTGATAGTCGAAATAACTCAATTCAACGAGATCAAAATGGCATACAAAGTCAACCTTCACGTACAAATCCAGGATATACACCTCGTGGATTAGATGATGTGAGACCAAACTCTGGACGTCAACAATACGAAGCTCCTCGCAACGATGATCGTCAACAATTTGAGAATCAACGCAACTCAGGACGCCAGCAATACGAAACTCCTCGTAACAATGATCGTCAACAATTTGAGAATCAACGCAACTCAGGTCGTCAACAGTACGAAACACCTCGTAACAATGATCGTCAACAATTTGAGAATCAACGCAACTCTGGACGTCAACAATACGAAACTCCTCGTAATAATGATCGTCAACAGTTAGACAACCAACGTCAAAACAGACGCCAAGAGATGAATCAACAACGTATGGAGCGTCAAGAACGACGCAGCGAATCTCGTCCTCAGCCAAGCTACAATGCACCTGAACGTCGTACAGAATCACCGCGAATGAGTTCTCCCTCGCCTCGCATGAGTTCACCTTCTTCCCCTCGTATGAGTTCGCCGTCAGGCAATGGTGGCGGTTTTCGTCGCAGATAATAGAATTGTCCAATCAGTATTCAATTCATTTTAAACGTTAATAATACTATCTAATGAAAAAAATAGGATTTTTGCTACTTTTTGTAGCGCAAGCCATAGTTGTGTCTGCTCAAGATGAGTTCGATGCATTAAGATACAGTTTTACTTCTTACCAAGGTACTGCACGTGGTTTAGCCATCGGAAATGCCATGGGAAGTCTAGGTGCTGATTTTAGCTCCTTATCAATCAACCCAGCGGGATTAGGATTGTACAGAAGAGGTGAAATTTCGTTCTCGCCTTCATTTACGATTAATAACACTAAAGGAAATTATTTAGGACAACAACAAAAAAACAATGATTCAAAATTTAATTTAGCTCATATTGGTGCTGTTTTTACAAATGCTAA
>JBILCF010000178.1:0-5679 GCA_044353325.1 Chitinophagaceae bacterium
TTGTTCAGTATTAGAAATACTTAGATGTATTGTTTTAAATAATTTTTAATGAAACGACTCTAATTCTTTCCCACTCAAAGCGATGTATGGTTTTCCATTCTCTTCGTGTTTAGTTTCAATTTCAGAAAGAACATGATTACCAATAAACCTTACCCCAAATGCTTTTAAGTAAGCCTCTTTTGCAGCCCAACGTGCAGCAAAATGCATGGCAGGATTGGGTTGGCGGTCGCAATATTGGATTTCATCTTCAGAAAACACATGTGTTTTAAAGTGCGCTGAACGTTCAAATTTAGTTTGAATGCGTTTAACTTCTACAATATCGGTGCCTATTCCTTTGATCATTTTGAATTAAAAATCCGAAGATATACTTTTTTAACTAAAGCTTGCAAGTCAACACATTTGGGATATCATCAAGTTGATTATTCAAAATCCTTGTACAATAGATATTTTTTTCGAATAATTTTAAATTTCCGAATACCTTCCTCCCATGAATCTCGAATATCTGGCTCTGAAAAAAATTGTTTGATTTGTATTTTAAGCAGACTATTGCCAGCAAGTTTGTCAAAAAAATCGTTGAAAAACTGTGCTCTATTGGGTGAGAGTTTATATGCATTTTGCAAAAAAGATAAATTTATTCTCCCCTCTGTAATTTTAAGAATATCCTTGGGCGATAATCTTAAGTCTGCCCCATAACACGTTCTACCTTCAAAAGGCGGGTGCTTTGCACCTTCTTTGCTTTCAGGTGTAAATGAGAATCCATTATTTTTAAAATCAGGATGCCCCCAAACCTCAAATGGATACTCAGTACCACGTCCAACGCTTACATTCGTACCTTCAAAAAGACAAAGAGAAGGATAAAGCAATACTGAACTTGGCGATTTAAGATTAGGAGAAGGCGCTATGGGCAAATTGTACAACATCGTATGATCGTAATGTTTGCAGGTTATTACCTTCAACTTACACGTTTTTTTATTGTTCAACCATTTCTCACCATTGAGCATCATTGCGTATTCGCCTACGGTCATACCATGTACAATGGGTATGGGTTGCATACCTACAAATGACTTTAATCTAGTTTCCAAAATAGGACCATCCACATAAAAACCATTTGGATTAGGTCTGTCTAAAATGAGTATAGGCACATTTGCCTCGGCGCAAGCCTCCATCATAAATTGCAACGATGATATATAAGTATAAAACCGAGCGCCAACGTCTTGAATATCAAATACTACGTAATCAATATCTTTCATACTCTCTTTACTTGGCTTTTTACTCGCACCATACATTGAAGTTATTGGGATTCCTGTTTGAACATCTACCCCATTTTTAACTTTTTCGCCTGCATCAGCTGTTCCTCTAAAGCCATGTTCGGGCGCAAATATTTTAACGATATTCACCCCAACTGAACGTAGCGTATCAACTAAATGTGTCTTCTTAATCACAGAGGTTTGATTGACCAACAAAGCCACTTTTTTATTGAGCAAAAAAGAACTATAGCTATCTAACTGCTCAGCACCTGTAACGATTTTGTTGGAATATTTTTGTGCATTCATCGTAAACGAGATAAAAACGACAGAAATTAAAAGAGTAATTTTTTGCATGGGGCAAAAATAAGATACTTTTAAATTCTATTTACATATTTAAAATATTGACTCAAGAAGGACAATAGTTGAAACTATGTCACATGACTCAATATAATCTATCATTCCACAATGATTAACCTTTCATATGAAATGTGATTTTGCTGTTTGCATTTCAGTTCGTAGTTACCACTTTTAAAACTAGCTAAAGAAATTAAAGTTGATGTTCTAGGATTCGATGTAATGATATTATCATAGTATAAAATTCGACCAAACATACCTATCAATTCAATTTCATAAGTATCGGCTTGCTCAAAATAGATATTCAAATTTTCAGAATTACGGACCGGATTAGGATAAAGTAAACAATGGCTATTTTCTTTATTTAAATTATAAACAGAATTAGGAAACGTTTGTTTTTGAAACACCCTAACATAATCTACTTCCATAGTGTCAGCTAGAATAGAATTGGCGGTAGGCCGGCCTGGAAAATTACCTCCAACCGCAATATTGAGAAGAAAGAAAAAGGGATTATGAAATTCTTCCGTACTATTAATATTATTCAAGGTATTGGCTTGCCAATAATTTGTGCCATCTACAAACCATTTTATCCCCGTAGAGTCCCATTCAACAGAATAAATATGAAACTGTGTAACATCGTTTACGTTTACATCACCGCCGTAATATGCATGTCCATTGGCATCCCAATGCATAGTTCCGAAAATTTTAGGTTCCGAATTGATATGTTCCATAATATCAATTTCGCCACAATTGGGCCAACTAACAGAAGTTATATTTTCTCCTAACATCCAAAAGGCTGGCCATAAGCCTTGTCCAACAGGTAATTTAATCCTGGCTTCCATTTTACCATATTTCCAGTTTTGTTTCGCTTGTGTTTTTATACGCGCAGAGGTATACTCACTACCTTGGTAGTTTTCTTTTTTAGCTATAATCAAAAGGTTTCCATTTTGAATGGTTACATTTTCTGGTCTTGAAGTGTAATACTGTAGTTCATTGTTGCCCCAGCCATTCGAGCCTGTACCGATTTCGGTTGTCCAATTTGCACTATTTAAAACAGGCGACGAAAACTCATCACTCCAAACTTGTACGTATTGCTGAGCATTTAAATTAGCTAATGAGGCGATAATAATCAATGTAAAAAAGGAAAAAATTTTATGCATAATAAGAATTTAAAGAAATAAAAAAATCCCCAACTAAATACCAAGAAATAATCGGGGATTCACAAATCAAAAAAAGTAGGAATTATTGTTTGTTAAATTTCACAACTTCTCCATTATTGAATTGGAGGAAGTATGAACCAATTGCCAATTGGCTAATATTTATATCATTTGTGAGATGATTTAATTTAGAACTAAGAACTGGTTGACCAAATGAATTAAAGATTGTAAATTCATTTGTGCTGTTCAAATCTTGAACATACAAACGCAATGTGTTAACCGCAGGATTAGGATACACCTTTACTGTACTAATTGATAATGCAATGGCTTTTACTACACTAGAGTATGTATTTTTCCCGTCATTGTCTATCATTTTTAATCTGTAATAAGCAGCTCCACTAAGCAATAAATCAGTTGAAGCATAAGTTGCAGTTGATTGATTCAAAGCCTTTACAGTATTGATTTTGTTGAACGTTTTACCATCAACACTTTTTTCAACATCAAACCCTTGTACATTTATTTCGTTTGATGTTTTCCAATTCAAATCAACTTGCTGTTTTTTTACATTGGCTGTAAAATTTTCTAGATTCGCTGACAACGCAATTACTGGGCTTAACACTAAACTACCTAAAGAAGCTTCATTTGCAGGATTAGCATTTACACCACGAATAGAAACACCATATTGAGTTATCAAATTTGCCGGCATTGCAGGAATTGCCATTGAAACAGTAAACGAAGTACCTGTTCCACCAATAACCACATCAGTATAAGCTGTTTGTGCATAACCAATATTGGGATCAAGTATTTTAATAAATGCTTTAGCAATATATCCTGGATTTAATGTTTTAGAAGTAACAAATCCTGTGAAAGTAACTGTTTGCCCACCTACACCAGCTGGTTCAATAAAAGTAAGTGCATCCATGATTTTATTTCCGCTACCAGCACCATTGGTCCAATAAGCAATATCGCCAGGATTTCCACTTGCTATTGCATCAGCATAGGTATTGAAATTGGGTTGAAAAGTCACGCTGTTTGCTCCTGTATTTACAATAGTTTTTAATGCTGGAACTCCCCAAAAACTTCCCCACTGATAATTATTACTCATATCAAATACATTCATGTATCCAACCCAAGGAGCTGATGCATTAATTGTAAATGTTTGAGCAAATGCATTCTGACCAATCGCAACGATGAATGATAAAGTAGTTAAAATTTGTAGTGTAATTTTTTTCATGTTTAGTGTTTTTTTTGAATGTTTAATTTTTGATTTTTAAAAAATTGATTTTAGAGTTTTAATTTGATTTCCTTTTTTGAGTTGAATAAAATAAAGTACGTGTTCGTTTAATTGCACATCTATTTTTTCATTAGTATAGATTGTTTCCGTTGAATTGTATACTCTTTTTCCAGTGATATCAACTACTTGTATTTGATCAAATTGTTGTTGGTTTGAGAATATTGTAATTCCGTTTGCATTAATAGCTATATGTAATTCAAATTCATTTAGTTCATGAATATTTGCAGGTGTACATAATGCACATTCCTCCCAAGTATTGCATAAAGTGGTATCTGCATTCCCAATGACCGATAATCGGTTTGTATAAGTTGTATTCGAATTTGTACAAGTCCACAATGGGTCTAGAACTTCTTTGGTAGGACCTACACCATTTACAAATAGGTATTCAATAGTTGAACCAGCAATCTGTGGCAATGTAACTTCATAAGTATTTGTTGAAGAATTAAAAACCATTGGCGTACCAGGCCAATTGCTCCAGTTATTCCAATTACCAAAAAGATAAACAGGAGTTGAATCGGTATTTTGTACAGCAAATTTCACATTTACATTGGTTACAGGCACACTACCACTTATTGAAATATTATCGACATAGCAAAGATTATCTGCGAGTCTTGCTTGGAAATCAGGAAATACAATCAACTGATCAATACCAGTGGAAGAAGGTTGCCCAATTTTACTTGAAAAATCAAAGGTGAGTTCTTCCCATTGATTAATCAATGTATTGGGTACTTTTATTTCTCCTGTTGAAGCATTCCCAGCAGTTGCAAATTTAATCCCTACATCACTAATGACTGATTTATACACCATGATTTTTACAATACAATTGGTTGAATCCAACGTAAATGTTCCAAAGGGTGAAGGTCCAGCAGGTTGCGAGCCAGGGTGTATGTTTTCGAAACCAACCCATGGTTGACCTATTTGCAATGCAGTTATACTTGCACAGTTAGCTGATGTATTGATGCCTGACATGTTAGGGTTTGTTACAATTTGAATCGGTGAATTTGGACCATTCTCGAATGTATTCCAAATCCAGGTTGCCCCAAATCCACCTGGTTCAAATGTAATAGGTACATTTTGCGCTTTAAGATTATTTGTAAGAATTATAATTGCCAACATTGACATTGATATAATTTTCAAAATTGGTTTTTTATAATTCATGTTTTTGTAATTAATTGATTTTAAAGACTATTTAATCATTCCTTTAAACTTGATGAAATCATTTCCGGATTTCACTCTAAAGATGTACAGTGTGTTTAAATTCAATTGTACTGAAATGTTTTTATTTGCGAATAAATTATCTTTTTGAGAAAATATCTTTTTACCAACGATATCAAAAATCTCAAGTTGATCGAACGATTGAATATCTTTAGAATTGATTTTCACAAACTCACGTCCAATAGTTAAATCTACAGATTGCACATTAAATTCATTCAGAGATGTTGGTGTAGCACCACAAGGTGTACATTCTTCCCATACAAAACAAAGTGTTGTATCCATAGAACCTAATATTGATTTACGATTAGTAAATACGGAATCTCCGTTGGTACAAGGCCATGTAAAATTCATCACTTCTTTAGTAGGTCCAACTCCATTTACAAACAAATACTCAATAGGTGCATTTCCAGGT
>JBILCF010000179.1:0-5672 GCA_044353325.1 Chitinophagaceae bacterium
TTCAAAACAAGGATATTCCTTTGTATGTCAAATGCTTTTTGGATCCAACACTGAAAGGAACGCTAATTCATAATTCTACAGAGCCAATTGCTTATCCGCCTATCATGGTTTTGAAAACGAATCAAGTGCTTCTGCAAGTCACGACCAAGGATTATTCGTTTATAACTGAAGATAACTTGAGCCAAATCTATACTTTATTTCATGATTGTAAAGTCAAAATCAACATGATTCAAAATGCGGCCATCAGCTTTTTGGCTTGTATTGATAATCAACCTGAAAAAATTGAATTGTTACTCAAATCTCTTCAATCGGCCTACGAAGTAAAACGCAATGAGAATTTATTTTTATTTACAGTCAGACATTACAAGCAATCAGTGTTAAAAGAAGAGCTGAAAGATAGAGTTGTTTTGCTGACACAAAAAACGCGTCAAACAATACAATTGGTAGTAAGGTAGAGTTAGATGTATAAGCTAGTTTAACGTTTTGCCTTTTTCTAACGTCTATTTATCGTAATAAACTCTTATCTTTACGATATGAAAAAACTGAGCTTTCTCTTATTTCTAGCTTCTTTTGTAATAAAAAATCAAGATGTAAATGCACAATTTCAAGGTGCTGTCTATGCCAATTTTCAAGACCCTCAGGTTTTAAATAATGGCATTCCACTGAACGCACCTTGGTGTGGTGGTATCAATTCGGTACAAATCAATCATGCAGATTTGAACAATGATGGCATCAAAGATTTAATCTTGTTTGACCACAATAATAATCTAATAAAGACCTTCCTCAATACGGGTTCAGCAGGACAAATAAAATATGTCTACTCGCCCAAATATGCTAACAATTTTCCAGTGGTTCATGATTACTTGATCATGAAAGATTATAATTGCGACAATATTCCTGACTTGTTTCACAAAGGGTATTATGGCGTAGGTGTGTATAAAGGATATTATCAAGCAAATGAATTGAAATTTACCTATTACAAAGAATTATTTTTTCAAGGTGTAAATGGTCCAGTGAATGTCTATGTGCAACCTGGCGATATTCCAAGTGTTATTGATTACGACAAAGATGGAGACTTAGATATTTTATCCTTTGATGTTTTAGGCGCCAAAATGACTTATTATAAAAATGTTCGTGTCGAGCAAAGTTTACCTTGTGATAGCATTCGTATGACTGAGTTTGATCAATGTTGGGGCAAATTTTTTCAAGGGTTTAATCGGGCTGTCGTGACAGGAATAACCTGTAAAGGTGGAGCTGCGCAAAATAAGAAAAATAGACATACTGGTAACTGTGTCGTTCATTTAGATATAGACGGCGATGGGGATTATGATTTGCTGGGCGGCAATATTTCTTATTCTGACGCACAGTTGTTATTTAATAATGGTAGCGATATTATCAATGCACAAGATACATTGTACAACAAACTAGGTCATCAACTTCAAATGCCATTTTGGCCTTCTCCATTCCATGTCGATATCGATAATGATGGTGATAAGGATATCTTATTTACATCACATACCGACAATTTAAGTGCAGCAAATTATAATGCTGTGGCATATTACAGAAATACAGGGACAGACGCTTTGCCCAACTTTGTGTTTCAACATGATACACTTTTAACGCCTGATATGATTGATGTAGGGAGTTATAGTTATCCCACTTTTTTTGATTATGATAAGGATGGTAAAAAAGATTTATTTATTGGAACTGAAGGGTACTTGGATAATGTAACTGGTTTGCTTTCAAGCAAAATAGCCTATTATAAAAATACCAGTATATCAGGTTCGATTTCGTTTGATTTGCAAACAATAGATTTTTTAACCATCAGTTCTCACAATTACAATGGGGTATTTCCAACCTTTGGCGATGTTACTGGCGATGGTGTAGATGATCTTGTGATGGGCAATGTAGACGGATATATTTCTGTATTTAAAAACTTTGCGGTATCAAATACAGTCACACCAAATTTTATCTTTTTTACAGATTCAATTGCTGGTGTTTCTGTAACTAAATACAGTACACCATTTGTTTATGATATCAATCAAGATGGAAGATCTGATTTGATTGTTGGAAATCAGTTGGGCAAAATAGCTTACTTTGAGGATACAAGCAGTTCGAGTATTAAAAAGCTCGCACTGAAAACGGTGTCTTTGGGTAATATAAAAGCAGGAAGTGTCAATCAATTGTTTGGCTATTCAGCACCAACTATTGCCAAGATGGATAATACCAATAAAGAATTTTTAGTCATTGGTAATGTTGATGGAACAATCGAAAGATATGATAGTTTTAAAAACAATTGGGGTGTTTTTCCTCGTTTAGATTCAAATTATTCTTTTATTCAAACATCTAACAGAAGTGTTCCTGCAATAGCTGATATCGATGGTGATGGCAATTACGATATGGTTATTGGTAACAAAATGGGAGGATTGAATTATTACAAACAAGTCTTGAATGTTGCTATTGGTGTGCAGGATTATGCCAAACAAGGTTTTGAAGTCATGTTTTATCCTAACCCAACTAAAGACGTATTACGCATTGATTACAATACTCAAATTGGGAGTCGACAAGCAATCATACGAATACAAGATATAACAGGTCGTGTAGTCAAAGAGTTTAAGTTTGATACTGCTTTGCAACATACATTTGATATCGCTTCAATTCAACCTGGAATTTACGTAGTTGTGTTTGAATCAGGCTCAGTAAGACAAGCAGAGAAAGTGGTTGTTGAGTAAGGTTGAATTGCTAATTTTTTAATGAAATTTTCAGGGCGGCAATTCCTGCTATTCGTTCCAATCCCTGACTGAAGTGTCAGGGGATTTCCACTACTATCAGGGCCGCAATGCAAGCTATTCGCGGTCAATATTTAGTATTAAATTTTTAGTTTAGCTATTTTTTTAACGAAACAGTTTCATGAGTAAGACGTGGCTAAAAAAATTAAACAGTTGCCACTTCATTCGCAACAGGTTCACCCACTTTTTTCACTTCAAAGTCTTTGCTTGTTTTGGTTAAATCGCCCTGACTGCTTAATTCATTATTTTGAATCATTTCGCGAATGCGCCATTCAATAAATGCAACAGGAGGAAAGTGCGTATTCTTTTTAACAGATTCATGTACTATTTTACTCGCTTTCTGAAAATCAGCTGAGGTTACAGATTTGATGGTAGAATCAAAAAAAGTCATATCCTTAGATGTTATTTTTTTACCACCTTCATGTATGCGTATCAATGCATTGTCTTGTATTAAACGTTGCCATTCATCGCCTTCAGTTTCGTATTCTGCCGGCGTTACCTCTTTGAGTAAGCGTTTGGTTTTTACAAATTCTTTTGAAGGAATTTGAGAAAAATGAGTTGGGTAAAAAAGCTGTCCTTTTTCATTTAAGAATGGTAGTCCTATGATGTTGATAGTATGTAAAACACCTGGATGTGCCTTGAAATAAGGCAATAACCATAAGTAAGTACATACATCGGTTGCGTTTGGCGCAAGCCAAAAACATACAGGCTCTTCTTCGCGAACAGCACGTGCAATAAGTAGTTTTATGGTATTTTCATCTAGGGTTTCATGTTCCTCTTGTTTAAGCAACATTTTCCAATATTCTGTTCTGACATGTATATGACGTTGATCTTCGGATGTGACTATAGGTCCATATGCAAGGTTGTCGTTTAATACAACAACTTCGCCTGTAAGATTTTCATCGATTTCAAATGCGACTTGTAAATTTTTTGCGGCATCATCGCCAAGTATTACGTGTATCATGAAGTTATGTTAGTTTAATATTTCATCTACAGCATCGATTTCTAAGCGTAGATTATTGATAATAAATTCTTGTCTTTGAGGTGTGTTTTTGCCCATGTAATATTCCAATATTTTTTGGATATGCGAATCAGCAGTTAGGAGGACGGGCACTTTACGAATATCTTCTCCAATAAAACCTGCAAATTCGCTTGGCGAGATTTCTCCAAGTCCTTTGAATCGGGTAATCTCTGGTTTCCCTGTGAGTAATTTTACTGCATCTTGTTTTTCTTTTTCACTATAGCAGTAAATGGTTTGCTTTTTATCACGAACCCTAAACAACGGGGTTTCAAGTATAAAGACATGTCCATTTCTGACCAAGTCAGGAAAAAATTGCAAGAAAAAAGTCATGATTAATAAACGAATGTGCATACCATCTACATCGGCATCGGTTGCGATAACGATATTGTTGTAGCGAAGTTCTTCAATGCCTTGTTCAATGTTTAAGGCATGTTGAAGTAAATTCATTTCTTCATTTTCGTACACTATTTTTTTGCTCATCCCAAAGCAGTTCAGCGGCTTACCTTTTAAGCTGAAAACAGCTTGAGTTTCTACATTGCGCGATTTGGTTATAGATCCACTTGCACTATCTCCTTCGGTGATGAAGATTGTAGACTCGAGTTTTTTAGTTTCTAATTCGGCTTTATTTTTTCCTTCAAATTTATCGTCAAGGTGAAGCTTACAGTCTCTCAGTTTTTTATTGTGTAAGTTGGCTTTTTTGGCTCTTTCGTTAGCGATTTTTTTTATGCCGCTGAGTTCTTTACGCTCATGCTCGCTTTGTTCAATTCTTTTTTTCAAGGCTTCAGCCACAGCGGTATTTCTGTGTAAAAAATTATCTAATTCTTTACTCAAAAAATCCATCATAAAACTCTTAACAGTTGGACCTTTGATGTCCATATTGATAGAGCCTAATTTTGTTTTAGTTTGACTTTCAAACACTGGTTCAACAACACGAACACTCACTGCAGCTACTATACTTTGTCTAATATCACTTGCTTCATAATCTTTTTTGAAATAATCACGAATGGTTTTTACAAATGCTTCCCTGAAAGCTTGCTGATGTGTACCACCTTGTGTGGTATGTTGACCATTGACAAACGAATAAATTTCTTCGCCATAGTCGCTACTGTGTGTAAATGCAATATCGACATCTTCGCCTTTGAGTTGTACTATAGGGTAGCGTATCTCATCAGGATTCGTTTTACGTTCAAGTAAATCCAACAATCCATTTTTTGAAACAAATTTTTTCTTGTTGTAATTGATTATCAAACCAGCATTGAGGTAGCAATAATTCCAAAGTTGATTTTCTATATATTCATCAATGTACTTATAGTGTTTGAAAACACTATCATCGGGCACAAACATGATTTCAGTGCCATTGGATTCGGTTGTAGGTATTTCTTTATGTTCTTTGATTAAAGCGCCTTGTTCAAACTCTGCCAATTTCATTTTCCCTTCACGAAAACTGCGTACTTTAAATACTTGACTTAATGCATTGACCGCTTTGGTACCTACACCATTCAAACCAACCGATTTTTGAAACACATTACTATCGTATTTGGCACCAGTATTGATTTTGCTTACGACATCTACGACCTTACCAAGCGGAATACCACGACCATAATCTCTTACACGAACCTCTCCGTTTGAGATGGTTATATCAACTTGCTTGCCATGTCCCATGGTATGCTCATCGATACAGTTATCTATCACCTCTTTTAGTAAAACGTATATTCCGTCATCGACACTGCTACCGTCGCCAAGTTTACCAATGTACATACCTGGTCTTAATCGTATATGCTCGCGCCAATCGAGCGACCGAATAGAATCTTCGTCGTATGCTGTCAATGCTTTGTTTGCTGCCATGTTCGTCTTTTTACAAT
>JBILCF010000180.1:0-5609 GCA_044353325.1 Chitinophagaceae bacterium
TAAAGCATGCATAGCTTCATGAAGTATGACACTATATAAATCAATTTGTGTAGCACCGATACTAGCTGCATTTGCGCCGAGGTAAAAATTGTGTCCAAAATTAATTTGCATCAAACCATGATAGGTGCCTACATTGCCTAGGTTTGTTGGTCCTACACCAAACCAAGCATCAATGCCACTATTGATGGTCTGCCAAACAGATCCATGCACTATGCCTGGTGATGTTGTCAAAAAGAATTGTCCTGCATTGCCCAACATACTGTTAGCCGCACTATTGACTGAAGCTTGTACATGTATTTCTACAAATGAGTTTCCAGAGCCTAAATTGGGAATACTAGAATAAGGACTGTTGGCTTCGTTGATCAAATTACTTAAATCTGTAAAAACTTGTACAGCCACATTTACGCGTTGCAGTCCTAAAGTTGGGTCGTCGAATCCAGTGTTCGTGCCTGCATCATCGAAATGTAATCGAAAAATTCCAGCGGTATAGGTTGGATTGATTGCGCGTTTCTTTTTGGTATTTAAAGTAAATTTTAAATCGCTAAAAAAGTAATGATTGCCTTCGCGGTCAAATACTACCATGTCATGCAATTCGCCATCTGATGTACCAGCTAGTGGTGAAGGTGTAGGAAGTCGATGACCTTGCGCTGCTGCTATAAAAGGAAGGGCTAATAAAGCAGTTAAAAAGAATAGCTGTTTAAACATAGATATAAATTTCATGATAAATGTACAACATCAAAGACAGACATTCAACCAAAAAGGTTTGGATGAATGATTATTCATTGCTCTTATTCTTTATATTATTCTCTTTGAAATCATCGTTAGATTTTGGTTTTGCAGTGTTTTTTTCAATCCGAAACACAGGATACAAATTGTGTCCCTTTTCGTAATAGGGAGAATGTTTAAAAACAAATTCTAATTGCTCGGAAGCATTTGAAGCGAATTTTTTATCCTGCATTCGTTTGGCATTTAATTCGTTTTGAAGTTTTGGGTTTTCCTTGAGATATTGTGCTGCATAGTCTTCGTATGCATAAGCGCTGTAGCCTTCCTTTTGTACTAAGATAGCATCAAAATAATTCCATGCAAAGTATGAATCGTTGCCTTCGGGTTCGAGTACTTCGATGATAAATCGTTTGCGATATTGATTTGTAGGAATGATATAATCTCCTTTTCGAAAAGAATGAATTATTTTTTTTTGATCAACTTTGATAGATGAATTTCCGTGATGATTTTCATAACTTCTTTCTGATGATTTGTAATCTGTAATGGTATAGGCTTCAACTTCCATCATGGTGTCTGTTTGTAATTGTTGCATGCTCACTTGATTTAATTTCAGCAAGTCAATTACTTTCCACCAGCCTTGTGGAATGATATAAGCTTCAGGCGCTAGAGCCGATTTCGAAGGTGTGTAATAGTTTTGATAAGTGATTTGAGTCGTGTAAGGATCTTCTCGGTCGTATGAAGGCACAGGTAGTCCAGACACTAAACTCGTTTTGGTTTTATAGGTATATCCTTGGTATTCTACCTTAGTCGATTTGCTCGTATCGACCATCCAATTGAGTGGGAAAAGTTTTTGTTGATAGGCTTGTTCGATTGAGTTTTTTCGCTTCAATTTAATATCAAGCGAATGGGATGATGAAAATGTAAGCATGCATTCCATAAATTGATATGTTGCTTGCACTCGTTTATCATATGGCTTGAGCATATGCGTTTCGGGCGTAAAGCCAAAACTATGAAATAATGTAGCATAGCCTGTACTGTATCGAGCTTGATCAAAAAATTGTGGCCATCCTTCTTTTGCATCTCTACCCCATACATTGACATAATGCATCATTGGGTTTCCTTTGTCGCGCATAGCAGAAAATAATGCAGGCTCAAATATGTCATTCATATAGGTACCCATTTCATTGCCTAATTTATTGTGTTGGGATGTGGCTAATGTCATTACATACGGATAGTCTGCTCCATCGCTCACATGATTGTCAATAAAAATATCAGGATTTAACCATTGGTAAAGTTCTGCAAATGAACGTGCTTCTTTGCTGTCGCATTTGATGAAATCACGATTTAAATCTAAGTTTTGCGAATTGCCTCTTGATCCAAATGCTTCAGGTCCATTTTGGTCTACACGGTTATATGCACTTCGGTTGAGGCATCCGCCAATATTATACACAGGGATGAAAGCTAACGAAACATTTTCAGGAATTTCGATTGTGCCATTGGCCAAGTCGCGTACGAATAGCATAGAAGCATCGATGCCATCAGGTTCGCCAGGATGTATACCATTGTTGATAAGTATAATCACTTGATTTTTTTTATGCCATAGCTCAGGATCAAATTGTCCTTTTGCATTGACAAGAATTAGATGCAACGGAAGTCCGGCATCGGTCATGCCCATTTCTATCATCGATACGGTATTGTATTCATCATCTAATTCGCGATAGTAGTCTATACACTCTTGATAAGTGGCTGTATAATTTTTTCCTTGCATTTCGTAAGGTGTTTGTTGCGAAAAGCTATTGAAAGTTAAAAGACAATGAATTCCAATTGTCAATAGGATTGATTTGTAGTGAAGAATACCCATGCTACAAATTTATGGTTTAAGAAATAATTTTTACTGATGAGTTTTTTTTAAAAATTAAATTCATTGTGGTTCAATTTTAATTATGTAGGCTAAACTAAAAATTGAATGAGAAATTTTGATTGTGTGAAGCTTGCATTGCGGCCCTGATAGTAGTGGAAATCCCCTGGCGCTTTGGTCAGGGATTGGAACGGAAAGCAGGGATTGCCGCCCAAAAAAAAGTCATCGCAATCTTTTTAATGCCATTTTGTAGTTGATAAAGAGGAATGGATAAAAATAAAAAAAGCTTCTTTTGCAAGAAGCTTTTCAAAATATGGGAGGATGAAGGGGCTCGAACCCTCGACCCTCGGCACCACAAACCAATGCTCTAACCAACTGAGCTACACCCTCCATGTTTTGGGACTGCAAATATAGAATTAAAAATGAAATGAAAAAAAGATATTCAATTTTTCTATTAAATTTCATTCGAAAGTCGTTCTTCGTCCCACAATTTGAGCAAATTGGATTGTTCTACGTTCGTTATTTTCTTTTGTTTGTAATGGTTTTGTGTATTTTTTTGACGAAAGGCCTCGTACAAACTCACCGCACAAGCTACTGAAATGTTGAGTGAACGAATCATACCCGCTTGTGGGATTATGAAATTGCCATCACAATAACTAAGTATTTCTTCACTTACCCCAAATCGTTCGTTGCCAAACACCAATGCGCTAGACTGCGTAAGATCCAACTCGTATAAATCTTTAGAAGATTCATTTAAATGGGTTGAATAAATCATGTTGTATTTTTGTCGTACTGCATCTATACATGCTTTGGTGTCATTATATTGATGTATCACAACCCATTTACTTGCACTCGAACTTGCATAGTCGTTGTATCTAAAGTGGTTAGGGTTTATTGTGTTTAAGACATATATTTCCATGATGCCTACTGCATCGCAAGTACGAATGACAGCAGAAATATTGTGAGGGTCAAATACGTTTTCGAGTATTACGGTCAAATCGTTTTGGCGGTTGTTTAAGACAAATTCAAGTCTGTTTTTTCTTTCTGGGGTCATTTCGATTTGTTTTGTGATAAAATGCTACTGATTATTGATATAAATCATTCCGCGAAATTACTAGAACAACGTACTTTTGCAACTCAAATGCGGAAATTTGTTTATAGTTTAAGTGTGTTTTTGCTTATTATCAGTGGAGTGCTATGGAGCGCGTTTGTACCAGATACTAAAAAGCCTTCAATTATCACGCAAGAAAAACTTGGCGAAAAACTATTTTTCGATCCAATACTATCTTTAGATCATACCATATCCTGCGCATCTTGCCACAAACCCGACTTTGCATTTGCCGATACAAGTGCATTCAGCAAAGGAGTAAGAGGTAATCTAGGTAGTCGAAATACACCTTCGGTTATGAATATGGCTATGCGCGAAACATTTTTCTGGGATGGAAGAGTAGCTTCGCTCGAAGCGCAAGTGGTAGGGCCTATAGAAAACCCAGTCGAAATGAATCTGCCTTTTTCGAAAGCTGTACTTCGAGTTCGAAATCATACAGGGTATCGCAAATTGTTTTATCAAGTATTCAAAAAATTACCCGATAGTGCTTCCATTGTTCAAGCTATTGCATCATTTGAACGTACCTTGGAAACCGATCAAACTCCCAATGACCGTTGGATAGACGATTTACCTGGTGGATTGACCGAAGCGCAAATACGTGGACGAGATTTGTTTATGAGTAATCGGACAAGATGTTTTGATTGTCATTTTACACCTGATTTTACTGCCGATGAATTTCGCAATATCGGATTGTTTAATGGAAAGGAATCTAATGATAGTGGACGATATTTGATTTCACGAAATCCTGATGATATCGGTAAGTTTAAAACACCAGGACTTCGTAATGTCGCTATGACAGCGCCTTATATGCACGACGGCTCGTTTAAAACTTTGCGAGAAGTTATAGATTACTACGACGAACCAGCCAAATTTATGAAGCATTCTATCAATCGCGATACCATATTGCCTATTAAAATTGGCCTCTCTGAACAGGAAAAACAAGATATGGTAGCCTTTTTACATGCCTTGACCGATGATCGGTTTACGATGAAAAAGAAAAAATAAGTTTGATAATTACAAAATGTGGTCGTAAACTTGCACTAGAAAAAGAAATCAGTCTCACGCTAAACTTCAACAAAGCGTTCTGATTTTTACCTAGTCTTTAAAATCCATTACACATTTAAACACTTTGTTCGTTATAAACGAAAATAGATTTGATTATGAATTATGATATTATTCAACTGAACGATATGATCGTTCCGGAATTGCATGATATAGCTGATAAGCTTGCCGTAAAAGATGCAAAAAATTTACCCAAACAAGATTTAATTTACAAAATACTAGATGCCCAGGCATTATTACCTATGGAAAAAAATGCCACCGATAAGCCCAAGAAAGTTACTAAAAAACCAGTAACTAAAAAAACAGAAAAGCAAGTCGAAGATGCTTCACCTGTTCTTACTGATGCAGCTGTAGAACAAGTGAAAGTAGTTAATGAGCAATCAGAAATAACTAAGGAAGAAAAGCCTAAAAAAGTAGCTAAAAAAGCCGCAACAAAAAAGCCTACAGCTGCAAATAAATCAACTGAAAAAGAAGAAGTTTCAACAGAGGTAAAAGCTGCTGAATTGCCATTAGAGGTTGTTGCTACACCAATTGTAGAAAAGACCGAACAATCTGTAGGACAAAAGGTTGAACATGCTCCGAAGCCAAAAGTGCCACAACACAATCATCCAAAGCATCCGCCGCGCAACAATGAAGCTAATCCTGCTAGACCGCAACATCAGCATCCGAATCAAAAGCCACAACATCCGCAAGCGAATGCAAATCCAAATGCGGTACACCAACCTCGACCGCAACATCCGAATCAACGTAACCAAGATCACAAACGTGAACAACGTCCTGAAGATAAAGTAGAAGCGGCTATCGCAGCCATGGAGAATCGTGAACAACAAGCACAGGAACAAAAAGCTCAACAACAAG
>JBILCF010000181.1:0-5573 GCA_044353325.1 Chitinophagaceae bacterium
TGAATGAATTGGAAAAAAACAGAGATGTAATTCTGTTTATTGATGAAATTCATACTATCGTTGGTGCAGGTGGAGCAAGTGGATCGTTGGATGCATCAAATATATTTAAACCTGCATTAGCACGTGGCGAATTGCAATGTATCGGAGCTTCTACTCTCGACGAGTACCGCATGCACATCGAAAAAGATGGTGCATTAGACCGTAGATTTCAAAAAGTGTTAATCGAACCACCAAGTGTAGAAGATACAATCATCATACTTGAAAATTTGAAATTGAAATACGAAGAGTTTCATAATGTAAGTTATAGCGCCGAAGCTATTGAAGCTTGTGTGAAATTGAGCAACCGTTATGTAACCGATCGTCTGTTGCCAGATAAAGCTATCGATGTGATGGATGAAGTAGGCGCACGAGTACATTTAAAGAATATTGATGTACCAAAAACTGTCATTGAGTTGGAGCAAAAAATTGAAGATATTAAAGTTGAAAAAAATAAGGTTGTTAAGAGTCAATTGTTTGAAAAAGCAGCATCTCTTCGCGACACTGAAAAACGCTTACAAGAAGAATTAGAAGCAGCAAAATCGGCTTGGGAAGAAGAAGTTAAAAGCAAGCGTTACCCAATCACTGAAGAGGAAATTGCTGAAGTTATCCATATGATGACTGGAATACCTGTGAAGCGTATGGTTGCAGCTGAAAGTGACAAACTCCGCAATATGGGTGTTGACTTAAATGGCGTGGTAATCGGACAGGATAGTGCTGTAGCAAAAGTGGTGAAAGCTATTCAACGAAACCGCGTGGGCTTAAAAGATCCCAAAAAACCAATTGGTTCATTTATATTTTTAGGTCCGACAGGTGTAGGTAAAACCGAATTGGCTCGTTCACTCGCACGCAATATGTTTGATAGCGAAGAAGCATTGATTCGTATAGACATGAGCGAATACATGGAGAAGTTTTCGGTGAGTAGACTTATCGGAGCGCCTCCAGGATACGTTGGATATGAAGAAGGCGGACAATTGACAGAAAAAGTTAGACGCAAACCATACAGCATCATTTTATTGGATGAAATTGAAAAAGCACATCCAGATATTTACAACATTTTACTGCAAGTACTTGATGATGGTCAATTGACAGATGGAATGGGACGTAAAATTGATTTTAAAAATACCATCATTATTATGACATCAAACATTGGTGTCCGTCAACTCAAAGAATTTGGCGATGGTGTAGGTTTTGCAACGAATACCAAAGTGTCCAATGCTGACGATAACAGCAAAGCTGTAATAGAAAAAGCATTGAAACGTACGTTTGCACCTGAGTTCTTAAATCGTATAGATGATGTCGTTATATTCAATTCACTCACACAGGAACATATTCATCAAATTATTGATTTAGTGATGGTGAATGTCATGAAACGTTTGGCCGCAATTGGATTTAGTTTAGAATTATCTGAAAAAGCAAAAACTTTTGTAGGAGAAAAAGGCTATGATCAGCAATTTGGTGCAAGACCATTGCATCGTGCAATTCAAAAGTATATTGAAGATCCATTGGCAGAAGAAATATTGAATTTGAATGTCAAAGAAGGTGATACTATCATTGCTGATTTAGATGAAGAAAAAGGGTTATTGACTTTTACGCATAAGCCTGTTTCAAAAAAGGAAAAATCAAACGATTCTAAAGAAACGAAATAAGAATAATAAAATTCTTTAACACTGAAAAATGCCTGGGTGAAAGCTCAGGCATTTATTTTTTGATACGAGGATCTATAATACCATATAGAACATCAACTATGATATTCATTAATATAAATAATAAAGCAGTGAACAAGACCGAACCCATAACAACTGGAAAGTCAAATTTGTTCAATGCATCAACAGTTATTTTACCGATGCCTTTCCATCCAAAAATATATTCAATAAAGAAAGAACCAGCTAGTAATTCTGCAAACCAACCCGATATGGATGTAATGACAGGATTTAAAGCATTACGAAGTGCATGTTTTCGTATCACACTATATTTACTTAATCCTTTGGCATATGCAGTTCGAATATAATCTTGGTTTAAAACATCCAACATCGAACTTCGTGTTATTTGAACGATAATAGCTAGAGGACGAATAGACAATGTGAACACCGGTAAGATTAAACTTTTTAAAACCAAATGCCTGCCAGTATATGGATCGTAATCCCACATCGGAGAAACAATACTTAAGCCAGTATAGTCGCGCAATAAGAATCCAAATAAATAAGCAATTAAAATACCTGCAAAAAATGAAGGTGCAGAAATGCCTAAAACACTAGTAAAGATAGCAGAAGTATCCATCCAAGTATGCTGTTTGACCGCCGAAATAGTTCCGAGTAATATACCAAAGAAAGAAGCAATTAAAATTGAAAGTGATGCTAATATGAATGTGCCTGGAAAAGCATCCAATAGCATACTGCTGACATCTTTTTTGGTTTGGTATGAGCGTCTCAGATACGGAGTTTTAACTACCAGGATACTATTTTCACGAAGCGAAAAAAGTTTAGTGTAATTGTATTTATCTTGGGTTTCTTTAGAATCTGTATGAAAAGATAGAGGTGATAAGTCGTTTAGATAATATGCAAATTGTTGCCAAACAGGTTTGTCCAAATATAATTCTTTGCGGGTATTTTCTAGCGTTTTTGCATCACTGCGTTGCCCCATTGTCAATCGAGCAGGGTCAGCGGGCAATATCACAAAAAATAAAACAAATACTATACCTACAACGCCCAATAAGACGAAAAAACTATTGATGATTTTTTTGACTAAGAATGAAAACATGTCTTGTTTGACCTTGTATGATTTAAAGCAACAAGGTACATTTAATCACTTTAATTTGAAAGTGAATCAGTAGTTGTTTCAACTTGAGCTGGAATTAAAGCTTGCGTATTTTGAGCTAAATCAAGTTTTAGAGATCCAAAATCAGGGTAGTTGGCGTAACTCCATTTGCCTGTAACTGTTCCACCTTTCATAGACATGATACCTGGATTTGATCGCATAGCAGTTTTACATACTGTAGCGTCAATAGAAGTAAACTCTAGGTCTAACTTATGTTCTGCTTTGAATTTATTTGTTTCAATATCGCCAGAGGCACTAACTGCTATGATAGGTACTTTGTTGGTATTACAGTCAGCAATTAATTTTCGCAAACGATCGATATGTTCAGTTTTTGCTTCTTTGACATCTTTAATGAAAACAATGAAAATATGACCTGGATAATTCAATACAGTTTGCGTGATATCATTTCCATTGTAATCATTGATTGCAAAATCTAAAATGGTTGGAGCATTCACTGCTTCTTTAACAACTGAACTTTTACTATCTACAAATTTCCAAGTGGTATCTTGCCAAGGGAAGTTTTTATCCGTAAATTCTTTTTTGACGCCGTCTTTTTCATAAATTAAAACAGTTTGATATTCAGCAGCTTTATAGCCATCACCTGGAGTCATTTCCTTGAGGATATTATTTCCAACTTTATAAGCTAAACAATCTTTGTAAGGAAGATTTTTCAATACATACCATTGCATCCAAATAGATACTACAAAACTCAGAATCATTACACCTGTTGCTATTCCGTTTGAAAATGCCTGTGTAATACGTTTTCTGAAAAATACCAACACAAGTATTAAAGCCAAAAGAATCAAGTCTTTCATGAAACTTTCGTTAGCTTGTAATTTGATACAATCTCCAAAACAACCACATTCTTTAATTTTTCCACTAAACATAGCATATGCTGTAAGGAAAGTAAAAAAGATAGTAAGAAGCAGAATTAAAAAGGAGAACAGTTTAAATCGATATCCAATGATGAGTGCTACACCAGCAACTATTTCAAATGAAATCATTAAAATAGACATTAACATAGCATAGCCATTTAACCAATGCATCAAGCCAGGTAAGTAGCCTTCTCTTGCCCAAACTTCAAAAAATTCGCCCATTTTATAAGCCAAACCTGAAGGGTCATTTGCTTTGATTAATCCTGAAAAAATAAATAATAATCCTACAAAAAATCGAATTGCAGTCAATGAATAGGTGAGTCCTTTATTTTGTTGCATAATTGGCTAATTTGTAACAAATATAAGGTGTTCGTCATTTACAGTATCTGAAATAGTTGTTATTAGGTCTTTAATGGAGTATTTCATTATATTTTTTAAATTAACAAGAATTGAAATTTATGATATTCACTTCTGTTTTTTAGTACTTAACTTTTCTGATTTTAAATGTAAATTTTTTCATTCATTTACTTACCCTGTATTAGATTTTTCAAAAAATAGTCCGTTCTTTGTTGCTCAAATGAAACAAATAATAATTGCAATTGATGGATTTTCTTCTACTGGTAAAAGCACTTTAGCCAAACAAGTAGCCAAACACCTTGGTTATACGTATGTTGATAGTGGAGCAATGTATCGTGCTATTACATTGTATTTCATTCGAAATAATGTTGACTTGACATCTGACTTGGAAGTGAAAAATGCATTATCGAAAATAGTTTTGCATTTTGATCAAAATCAAATTTGCTTAAACCAAGAAAATGTTGATGTAGAAGTCAGAGAAATGAGCGTTTCAAATCTTGTTAGTGAGGTTTCTGCCTTAGAAGCTGTCCGACATTTTGCGGTAGCACAACAGCAATTTCTGGGCAAACAAAAGGGTATAGTTATGGATGGGAGAGATATTGGTTCCACAGTATTTCCTGATGCCGAATTGAAAATTTATTTAACTGCGGATGTTGAAATTAGAGCACAAAGGAGGTACGAAGAACTATTGCAAAAAGATGCTTCAATAGATTTTAATGTAGTAGCTGAAAATCTTAAACATCGCGATTTGATCGATTCAACTCGGAGTGTTAGTCCGTTGCGTCAAGCCGATGATGCAGTTGTTTTAGATAATTCTGCACTTACATTTGAACAAACAATTGAAGCCGCTTTGGTTTTAGCACAAGCAAAAATCAATTCCTAGGATTGAAATAATTCAATTGCTCGCTCAAGCGAAGTTGAATGAGGATAAAAACTTAGGATTTTTTCAATGACTCGTTCTACCACTGCATCAGGACAAGAAGCACCTGAAGTAATTAGTATTTTTGGTTTTTCAACCTTTGGCAAATAGTCTTGACTTGTAAGAATTTCCTTATTATGAAAATTGAAATGTGAAATTGAATCATTCGAAATGAGTTTGGTTTCGTCTTCAATATAATACGTAGGTAACTGTAGTTCGCAAAGTTCTACCAAATGTGAGGTATTGGAACTATTGTAACCACCAACTACAATTGCCAAATCTGCCGAAACATTGAGTAATCCTGTTACCGCACTTTGATTGTCATTGGTAGCATAACATAAAGTATCTCTTGTATCTGCAAAATGGAGGTTCGATTGCTCAGGCACAAGCTTGTAATGTTCAACTATGATTTGTTTTAAAAAGTCAGCAATGGCTTGGGTATCACTTGCCAACATGGTAGTTTGGTTTACTACGCCAATTTTGTCAAAGTCTTTTGTTACATCGAAACCATTCGAATATTGACCTTCAAACTCAGTATAAAACTGAGCTAGATCGCAGGTTTTTCGAAT
>JBILCF010000182.1:0-5557 GCA_044353325.1 Chitinophagaceae bacterium
TGAAAGCGAAAATATCTATCGTCGTTCGGTGTTACACAAGGTTTATATCTATGACCTTGCAAGCAAGGAGGTGACACTTGTCAATGATAAAAAAATACTCCATCCTGCATTCTCTCCACAGAGTGATAAAGTTGCTTATGTGCTAGATAACAATATTTATTATTTAGATTTAAATACAAAAGAAACCATTAAAATCACAGACGATGGCGATTACAACCATATCAATGGCAATTGCGATTGGGTATATGAAGAAGAATTTGAATTTACAAAAGCTTACGAATGGAGTGCAGAAGGAGATTTCCTTGCATATTATTCATTTGACCAAACATTAGTACCAGAATACAACTTTGCAATCTATGATAAGCTCTACCCTACTGATTATAAATACAAATATCCCAAAGCGGGCGAGAAAAATTCTATTATTGGCATTCATATCTATCATTTAAAAAATGGCAAAACAATTGAATGCGGCTTAGGAGAGAATACCGATATTTATATCCCACGTATCAAAATAAATCCCAATAACAATACCCTTGTGATTTATCGTTTAAACCGCTTACAAAATCAGTTGGAACTTTTAGAAGTTGATAGTAAGAACGGACAAACAAAAACAATTTATAACGAAACCAATAAATACTTTGTAGAAATCAACGATAATATTTCGTTCTTAAAAAACAAAAATGCATTTGTATATACCTCCGAAAAAGATGGACACAATCATATCTATATGCATGACATTGATCAAAACAAATCCACACAACTCACCCAAGGCAATTGGGAAGTAACAGACATCAAGGGCGTAGACGAAACTGCACAAACACTCCACTACATCAGCACAGAAAAATCACCCTTAGAGCGTCAACTTTATAGCCTAAACATGTCGAATTTGCAAAGCACATGCACCACACCCGAATCCGGCTGGCACGACATTACATTCAGTCAAAACTACAAGTACTTTCTGGATAAATATTCCAAAATCAATCAAGCCCCTACTTATACACTCGTTAGTAGTAGCAACAGCAAACGCATGCTTAAAAACAATGCAGCCCTCATGACCAAAATGAGCCAATATGACCTTTCCAAACTCGAATTGATTACTGTACCCAACGAAGCCGGTGAACAGCTCAATGCTTGGATCATCAAACCCAGTTCATTTACAACTGAAAAAAAATATCCTTTACTCATGTTTCAATATAGTGGACCGGGCTCACAACAAGTGATGAATCAATTCAGTGGTCGCGACTTTTGGTGGTACCAAATGTTGGCACAAAAAGGCTACATCATAGTATGTGTAGATGGAACTGGAACAGGCTTTAGAGGTGAAGAATTCAAAAAGAAAACCTACCTGCAACTCGGCAAATACGAAAGCGATGATCAAATAGCTGCAGCCAAGTATTTTGCCAAACAACCTTATATCGACGCTTCACGCATAGGCATTTGGGGATGGAGCTATGGAGGTTATATGAGTAGTATCTGCTTGCTCAAAGGTGCCGATGTATTTAAGACTGCCATTGCCGTAGCTCCAGTTACCAATTGGCGCTACTACGACAATATCTATACAGAACGCTATATGCGCACACCGCAAGAAAACGCTAAAGGTTACGACGACAATTCACCTGTAAACATGGTAGACAAACTTAAAGGCAATTACCTCCTCATACATGGAACTGCGGACGACAATGTACACTATCAAAACGCCATCGAAATGCAAAAAGCATTGATCAATGCCAACAAAGATTTTGACAGTGAAGCATATCCAAATAAAAATCATGGTATCAGCGGTGGTGTAACCCGTTTGCAGTTGTATCGTAAACTCACAAATTTTATTTTAGAGAAACTATAGTTAAACCAATGAATTTTTCGCTCAGACCTTGGAATGAAAACGATGTAGAAAGCTTAGTCAAGTATGCTAACAATATTCATATTTCGAGTCGACTGACGAATAAATTTCCGCATCCATATACTACAGAACATGCTAGATGGTTTATTCAATTTGCAAATGCAAATGAACCAAAACATGTCATGGCAATAGACATAGAGGGTGAAGCTTGTGGTGGCATTGGAGTGCATCCACAAGATGACATACAATGTAAAAATGCTGAATTAGGCTATTGGCTAGGCGAACCTTTTTGGAATCAAGGTGTCATTACAACAGCTATCTTGCAAATGATCGATTACGGGTTCAATTCTTTTGATATCAACCGTATTTTTGCTAGACCATTTGGGTCTAATATAGCTTCGCAAAAAGTATTAGAAAAAACTGGTTTCACCCTTGAAGCTAAACTCGAAAAAACTCTTTTTAAAAATGGTGTATATGAAGATGAACTCATATATGGTATTCGAAAAGCTACATAGAATGATCATTTATTCCATTAATGACTTAAAAAAAAGTGTAGTATGCATAAACTGAAAGCAAAAATATATTTTCTGATTTCGATTTACCTTTTGACCATGTCATATTTAATACAAGCTAGCCCCTTAGGTTTTGGCCTAGAAATGTTTATCAACCATGAATAAACTGTATATTGTCTGACTTTACCGCTTAAAGAAATGACAGAGAAAAGTGGTTCTGAACGATGTCTGGGCTATCCATCATCGACATTTTCATTATTTGGCTGAGGCAGTGCATACTTTATGCTTTAAAGGGTCCGATTTTTTTCATATCTAGCCTTCGGAATTCTGATGAAGCTAACATACTGAAGAGTATTATTTTAAGTTAACTCAACGAGTTCACATTGCATATTGAAAATATGAAAATAGTAACTTTGATAAAATAATGGCAACAATAAAAGGAAATTCAAGCTGCTTAAAAGTTACCTAACTAGGTTTTAGAATATTAGAAATGTCGAATGGAAAAGAAAGCTGGGAAAGTTACTAATTATTGATTTACAACCAAAAATTGACTATTGATTAATTTATCGTTATTCCTAATTTCTACCATGTAGGTTCCTTTGCTTGTAGAAGAGAGATTCATTTCAATATTTAAGGCAGATGAGATTGCAACAGTTTTAAGTTCTTGAATTGTTCTTCCAACCATGTCTGTCAACTTGATGTTTACATTTCCTTTTTGAATTTGATCTAACTTAATAGCAACAGAACTATGAGCAGGATTTGGGTAAATTATAATTGTGTTTTCCGCAGTTGACAAATCAATGACATTATTAGGAGTAAAGCATGAAGGAGTAATGAGAGTAGGTACATTTTTATTGATAGTTGTTCCATCGCCTAATTGACCATAATTATTTTCTCCAGCAGCCCACAGTGTACCATCAGTTTTGATGGCAAGGGTATGGAAAAAGCCAGCACTTATAGATTGCCAATTAGTGGTTATGCCAATTTGAGTTGGAGTATTGATACTTAAATTTGCTCCATTGCCTAATTGGCCAAACCCATTAAATCCCCAAGTCCAGAGTGTACTATCTGCTTTTATACCTATTGTATGCCAACCGTCAGCACTTATAGATTGCCAATTAGTAGATGTACCTATTTGAATAGGACTATTTTTATTAGTATTTGTTCCATCACCCAATTGACCATAAGTGTTTTCCCCCCAAGCCCAAAGCGTGCCATCAGTTTTGATGGCAAGCGAATGGATACCACCTGCATAAACAGATTGCCAATTGCTGCCGAAGCCTATTGGGGTAGGGCTACTTTTATCTGTATTTGTCCCATCGCCCAACTGCCCATCATTGTTAGATCCCCAAGCCCATAAGGTGCCATCTGTTTGAATAGCTAAGGAATGAAAACTGCCAGCAATAATAGATTGCCAATTGGTGGCTATGCCTATTTGAGTCGGAATATTTTTTGAAGTAATCGTTCCATCACCCAATTGACCAAAACTATTCTGTCCCCAAGCCCAAAGGGTTCCGTCTGTTTTGATAGCTATTGTATGATTTCCACCACAACTAATAGATTGCCAATTGTTGTTTGCGCCTAATTGGGTAGGGACATTTTTACTAGTAGTTGTTCCATCGCCTAATTGACCATCAGAATTCACCCCCCAAACCCAAAGCGTACCATCTGTTTTGACTGCAAAATTATGACCTCCACCAGCATTTATAGTTTGCCAATTAGTGGCTGTCCCAATTTGGGTAGGAACATTTTTATTTGTAAGAGTACCGACTCCCAATGAACCATTTGCACCTGCTCCCCAAGCCCATAGTGTGCCATCTGTTTTGATGCCTATGCTGAAATTGTAGCCGGCTGAGATTGTTTGAAAGCAAGCTTGTGCATTTGTGTAGTTTACTACTCCAAATAGCAATAGGCAAATGCTTAAAAGTTTTGTAATAGATAGGTACATGTTCAAAATTTATTTTTATGAAGAAACAAAAAATAAATTAGAATAAGTAATTTAGTCATTTAGTTCATGTTCAATATTATCTTAACATAGATTACAAAATAGCATTTGCTTGGAGCGAAAGCGTCTTTATTTATTCATTATTCTTTTCATACCACTCATCAATCAGCAAATGATTTCCATCTGCGGATTCGGTAGCGAGCTCGTCACAACGATTGTTTTCGCGATTGGAAGCATGCCCTTTGACCCATATCATTTGCACCTTATGCTTGGGATAAATGTTTAAAAATCGTAACCAAAGGTCTTTATTTTTTTTGTTTTTGAAATTGGTTTTCACCCATCCAAAGACCCATTTTTTTTCGATGGATTCCACAACGTATTTACTGTCAGTATACATTTTAACTTCCAACCCAGGACGTGTTATTGATTCAAGTGCTACAATAACAGCCAAGAGTTCCATACGATTATTGGTTGTAAGTCTATACCCAGCTTGCATTTCTTTACGAACACCTTTCCATAGCATGACTATGCCATAGCCCCCCCTTCCTGGATTGCCGCGCGAAGCGCCATCGGTGTATATTTCGAGGATGTTGGACAAAGAATTTGGGAATTTGAGAATTTGAGAATTCGGGAATTTGGGAATTATCTCATTTTCAAATTTACTCATTTTCAAATTAGATTTACTTCATTCCAGGCATTTTCATACCCATACCACCCATTTTATTCATCATCTTCATCATATCTTTCATTTGGTCAAATTGTTTCATGAATGCATTGACCTCAGCTATATCTTTTCCACTTCCTTTCGCAATACGTTTACGACGGTTTTGATCTATGATTTCTGGATTTTTGCGTTCATCGGGTGTCATAGAACCTATCATAGCTTCGATACCTTTGAATGCATCGTCGCTGATATCAATATCTTTTACAGCTTTACCTATGCCCGGTATCATACCCAATAAATCTTTGAGGTTACCCATTTTTTTGATTTGATTCAATTGAGTTTTAAAATCATCAAAATCAAATTTATTGGCACGAATTTTCTTTTCAAGTTTTTTAGATTGCTCCTCGTCAAATTGAGATTGCGCACGTTCTACTAAGGTAGTGATATCACCCATACCTAAGATACGTTGAGCCATACGATCGGGATAGAACACATCGAGGGTTTCGAGTTTCTCACCCATACTCACAAACTTAATTGGCTTCTTGACGGTATATTTAATCGTCAAAGCCGCACCACCACGTGTATCACCATCAAGT
>JBILCF010000051.1:0-15663 GCA_044353325.1 Chitinophagaceae bacterium
TCGAACAACAAAAGAAAAAATCGTCCTATTCACTTTCCGATCATGAAAGTGGTTTATCTAATACGCTTAAAGCCGAAAAAGGATTTGATGCAAACAAATTGGAATGGAAACTCCAACTTGCCATACAATCATTGCCCGAAAAACAACGTGCTGTATTTTGTTTACGCTATTATGACGAAATGCCATACGAAAAAATGGCTCATGTATTGGAAACATCCGAAGGATCTTTGAAAGCTTCTTATCATCACGCGGCAAAAAAAGTTGAAGAATTTATCCGAAACAGTTAAACTTTAAATCAAAAATCAAGTCAAAACAAAGTAATGCAACATAGAAAAGACATATTAAACGAATTAAATGACCTAAACGTCAACTTGCCCCTCGTTGAGATGCCTGATTTTACTATGCCAAAAGGTTATTTTGACGAATTGAGTGCCAATTTAATGGAAAACATAAAGTTGGACGATTTTACCAATAGTTTACCTAAATCAATGCCTTTTGATATACCTCAAAACTACTTTGAGCAGCTAGAAGATGATTTAAAAACGAATTTATTTCTTGAACAATTACCTAAGTCTAACCCATATTCAGCTCCTGACGAAAACTATTTCAATGATTTCGCAGCACAAATGACTTCACATATATACTTGGATCAAATTTCGAACAAAAATCCGCTTTCCGTTCCAAGCAGTTATTTTGATACTCAACATGACCAAATCATGTCTAAAATCAAAACTAATGCACCATCTCAAATTGGTACTCGTAGATTTGCGCCATTATCTATGGCTGCTTCTATCTTATTTTTCATTGGGTTAGGTTTTCTAATGTTTAATCAAACTAGTAAACCTAGTGTTGAACAACAATTGGCCACTATTTCTTCTGTCGAAATAGAAAATTATATTCAAGCCCATCAAATGGAATTTGATACTGACTTAGTACTTGAAGGTATAGACGAATCTCGTGTAGATGTGCAGACCCTTGAAAGTGAAATTATTGAAAATCAATTAAATACAATAAGCGAAGAAGAATTATCTTCATATATACTATAACCCAAAGCTCATGAAAAGGATATTTTTAGTTACTTTATTATGTTTTCAAATATTTGCGATGACTGCGCAACCAGGCGGACGCAAAGGAAATCGTATTGAAAGTCTCAAAATTGCCCATATTTCCGGTCGATTAAATTTAGATCCCAAAACGGCTGAACAATTTTGGCCTTTATATCATCAATACGAAAACGAATTACAACAAGTTGTGCTTGAAAAACGCCGTATGAATCAAAATGAACAACGTAGCGCCGAGGATATCTTGGACCAAGAACAGAAAGCCTTGGATATCAAACGTAAATATTCACAACAGTTTTTACGCGTAATCGACAATAATCAATTAAATCAACTTGTTCAGGCCGAAAAGGATTTTCGTCAAATGATTATTCGTAAAGCAAATCGCACGGACGATGAATCACCAAATCGCTTTCGAAGAAATATGGATAATGATAATCCCTCATTTGATAGACCCCAACGTATAGAACGCAAACGCATGATGGAAACTCAACCGGCTCAACAATCACCTAGAATGCAACCTGGTAGAAGCACACCTCCATCTAGAGAATCTCAAAGAATGCAAGAAACTCCATCTCGACCTTCGAGACAATTTCCTAACCGATAATTGCAAATTCGACTTTCTTACAATTGAGCAATTGCATGTTGAACATCGTGGTAAAATAAGAAAATCCAATGTTCTTCTTTTCCTCTTAAGGCAAACTCCTGACGAAGTTCCATGCTTCGCTGACCATCATAATCGTATTTAGCAACATATTTAGTCTTGAGTTGTTTTAATTGAGGAGCAACATCTGCTCCGAAAAAAACAGTTTGGTATTCACCTCGGATTAAAAAAGTCATATGAAATGGACAATGACCACCCACAGTTGTATATTCAATCATACCGGAAATAACGCCATTATCCTCAAGCCATTCTACTTGTGGTGAATTTTTAAGATGTTCAAAATCTTCAATAATATAAGATGGACTCCCCTTTTCGATGGCAAAATCAAACTCTTTTTTACTTACATAATAAGTTGCATTAGAGAAGCTTAACTCATTGATATTCAAATTATTATAATAAGAAATTCCGCCAGCATGATCTTTATGCAAATGGGATAAAATGACTTTTGTAATTTGCAAAGGATCAATGCCATGTTGTTTCAGATTAGCATGGATTTGTAATTCCCCATTAGGCAATTTAAACCCCAAACCTGTATCTAATAAAATGTAATCTGTATCTGTTTTGAGCAAAAATGGTTGGATTTCGACCAAAAGAGAACCTTTGGGTCTATCATTTAATTCATGCGAATGAATATCAAATGGATGAAAAACTTTGTCGTGCCCAATAGTAAAAACGCCTTCTGAAAGTGGTATAATATCTATATTCATTTGTAAAGTATGTTTAACGAAGTACCATTTGCCTATCGGCATCTAGTCTAATGAGAATGAAGATGAGCACTGCAAAAGTTAATAATGATGTACCCCCATAACTAATTAAAGGCAAAGGAATGCCAATTACAGGTGCTAAACCAATTGTCATGCCGATATTGATCGTCAAATGAAAAAACAAGATACCTGCCACACAATATGCATATACTCTACTAAATTGGGATCGCTGCCTTTCTGCTATATGGACTATTCGTAGTAAAAGAGTAACATATAACAAGATTAAAATAGAACTACCCCAAAAACCAAATTGCTCTCCAACACTACAAAATATAAAATCTGTTCGTTGTTCGGGAACCCAATTGAACTGAGTTTGAGTGCCGTTAAGAAAACCTTTTCCTAAAAATCCACCAGATGCTATTGCAATTTTGGACTGACTAACATTGTATTCTGAGGCATTTTGCTTTTTGTTATCTACACCATCTCGTGTGTATTCATCAGGTACATCTTGCCCTATCATGGTATAAATTCGCTGCACTTGGTATCCTTTTAGCACATTTTTGAATGCAAAAGGAACCAAAGCTTGTGAAAAAAGTACACCGACAAACCAAATACCAGCAACAATAACCAACAATTCTTTACTGCGACGTAGTCTTTTCCGCTCTCGATACACGATGAGCAAAGCCAAAACTGTCAGTATAATAAAAAGAATATTTTTAGGAATGAGTAAAGTTGCAAGTGTTAATGAAATTATGGAAAAACCAATGATTAGCACAATATTTGGTAATCCTTCACGATACATAGCTAAAAAGAACGAAAAATATACTAGAGCCAAACCTGTCTCATTTTGCATGATGACAATTAATGCTGGAAATAAAGCTAATCCAGCGCAAATCAAACGGTGTTTAAGTGTCGAAAAGTTGACTTCTTGTGAAGATAGAAATTTTGCGATAGTTAAAGATGTAAATAATTTCATTAACTCACCGGGTTGAAATGTCATAAAGCCTAGATTGAGCCACGAATGAGAACCTTTTACCCCTTTTCCTAATGGTGTTAATGCTAGCAATAACAATACAAACCCAATAGCATACGCTAAAAAAGGAATTGAAGTAAAGAGTTTACTGTCTGTCATTAGAATAATAAATGCAACGACCATCGAAATGCCAAAAAATATCAACTGTTTAGAATAGTTTTTATTCATGATCAAAAATGCTTGATCAGTGTCGCGATGCTCAACAGCGTATATACTCAACACCCCTATTAATGCCAATACAATAAATAAAATGACCATAAGCCAATCTATTCGATCGATTAGGGATTGATTCTTGTATGAATTTTGCTTCAAAATATTTTAATTATTTGTTTTTAGGTTTTAACCCATAATGTTTTTGATAAAAATAAACTGCTTTAATTGAATCTTGCGATCGAGTAATACTGTCTTTTTTAAAGTTCAATCGAGCTAAACTATCCTTTGGCATTTTTTTCAATAGTTCACGATTACGTGCTTCTTGTTTTTCTATTGAATCAATGATATAGGTGTAGTTTGGAATAATCTTAGCGTCTTTCATTTTTTTCACCAATGGCATTCGTTTGGCTGAAATCGTATCTCGTAAGTATTGTTCTATCATCAAACTAGCTATTGGGCCTGCCCAAGTAGCACCGTAGCCTGAATTTTCAATACAAACTGCTACAGCAATTTTAGGATTTATACGCGGAGCAAATGCCACAAATAATGAGTGATTTTGAAGTTTGACACGTTTTCCATTGATATTTCGTTCATTTTGAGCTGTGCCGGTTTTACCACACACTTCTATATCCGGTATTTGAGCTATTTTACCTGTACCTTGATTGACAACTTCCATCATACCCACACTAACATAATTATAAGCCGAATCTGCTATTTGAGCAACTTGATGTTTTTTCAAATACGGCGCTAAAAGTGCATGATTACTATCTTTATCAATTGATTTGACAAAGTGAGGTACATAATAATAACCTTTATTCGCAATGATACACATCGCATTAGCTAATTGTAGTGGTGTCATTAAAATTTCACCTTGCCCCATACCTATGATACTCATATTGCACGAGTTCCAATTGCCATTATATGTTCGATTAAAATAATTTGAATCAGGAACATTTCCACCACTTTCAGAAGGAATATCAACACCTGTCGGATGTCCAAGTCCAAAATCAGTCATATATTGATGCCAACGTTGAAGTCCTACATGCACATTTTCATATTTAGGTGCATCAATAGACAAGCGAAAAATGTGACAAAAGTATGCATTACATGAATTTGCAATAGCAAATGCCAAGTTTCGAGCATGTCCACCACCGGAATGTGTACATCCAATACGTCTTCCGCATGCATAATATCCACCACCACAAGGATAACCATAAGATGGATTTATGACGCCTTCGTCGAGCGCCACCAATGCAGTAATAGGTTTGAAAGTAGAACCTGGCGGATAATTGGCTTGAATAGCACGGTTAAACAAAGGCTTTGTAGCATCTGTTAATAGTTTGCCTAAGTTTTTACCTTTGTCGGCACCTGTCAAAAGTGATGGATCGAAAGTAGGACCGCTTGCAAAGGCCAAAATACCACCCGTTTCGGGATCTATGGCTACAGCACTTCCAAGCTTATTGGCCAACATATCTTCAGTCAGTTTTTGCAATTTTGCATCTACATACAAGTGTAAAGATTGACCAGGTACAGAAGCTGAATCCAGACTACCATTTTTATATGGACCTTGAATACGTTGTTTGACATCGCGAAGCAAATATTGAACACCTGGTTTGCCTCTTAATACAGTTTCATAATGATTTTCTAAACCTGTGATACCAATATAATCGCCTTTTTCGTAATAGGCATACTTTTCCTTTTCAAGTTGCTTGGCATTAATTTCATTGATGTAGCCCATAATGTTACCTCCACAAGAATAGGTAAATTGACGTTCAGAGTGTTCGACTAACTCTAAGCCTTGGAAATCAAAAATATTTTCTTGCAATCGAGCCACTGTAGCTGGCGAAAGATTTTTGTAAATAGCTAAATTGCGATGTCCCCAACCATACTTGGTGACCATTTTCTTAAATTGAATTCGAAATTCTTCATTCGAAATACTCAATAATTTGCATAAGAACGTAGTATCAAAATCTTCTTTTATTTTTTTAGGCTCTACCAATAAGTCATACACAATACTGTTGTTCATCATCACCACATTTTTGCGATCGTAAATAGTACCACGTGGAGGATATATTTTTTTAATATATACAGCTTGACCCAAAGCAGCTTGTTTGTAGCCACCAAAGTCGAAAACCTGCAAAAACAACAATCTTAGTATCAAAATGACAGGAATAGCCGTAAATAGAATACGGATATAATTACTCCTATCTTGTGTAAAATCAGCCATGAATGGGGGGAGAAAAAAAATTTCACAAATTTAACTTTAATTCTATCAGAACTTAAAATAGTTATTCACGTTTTGTGATTTTTTTATGGGGATTATGGTTTTAGAATAATACTATTTTCGTTTTGAGGATACTTAAGAATATTGTATACTTGTTATTCGATAAACTAAATATTTTTTATTTAACAACTTATGAAAAAGAAGTTATTGGTTATTATTCCTTGTTACAATGAAGAAGCTACTATTGCGCATCTTCTTAAGGAATTATCATTAACTAATTTTCCTGAAAATATTGAGTATGAAATTGTAGTAATAAATGACTGTTCATCCGATAACACTTCGGCTATAGTAACTCAATTCCCGGTATCATTGATTAACCTACCTATAAATTTAGGCATTGGAGGTGCTATGCAAACTGGATTTAAATATGCCATAAAAAATTGTTTTGATTTAGCAGTTCAAATGGACGGAGATGGTCAACACCCACCATCAGAATTGTTGAAAATGTTGAATCACCAAATGAAATCTAATGCAAATTTGATTATAGGATCACGATTTATCACTAAACAAGGGTTTCAGTCTAGTGTTTTAAGACGAAGTGGCATTCGTTATCTTCAAATTTTAAACAAGATTTTGACTGGTAAAAATGTGTATGATACTACTTCTGGATTTAGATTATTAGACAATAAAGCACTTGAACTATTTGCTCATGATTATCCAGATGAGTATCCTGAACCAGATTCATTGATACGATGTTCCCGAAAAGGCATATTGATAGAAGAAGTAGCAGTAATTATGAGAGAACGACAAGGTGGTGTCTCTTCTATTCAATATTTTTCGCAATTGTATTATATCATTAAAGTAAGCTTAGCAATGTTTTATTCATTTATCCGAAATTAATAAAGAAACTATGGAACGAATTCAAATCATCGTAATATGTATCAATATATTATTTTTAGTTTTCATTTCTTGGCTAATCGTAAAAGGTAAACTAAGAGAGGAATATGCCATTGTATGGTTAGTCTGCACGCTAGGGTTAATTGTTTTTTCATTTTGGCGAAATGGCCTTGAAATCTTATCATCATATTTTGGAGTTGTTGATGCCCCAAATCTTGTTTTTACGGGTTTTATCTTTATTATTTTAATCTATTTGCTAAATTTATCCATTGTAAATTCTCGATTGCATAAAAATGTCACAGCTTTAGCACAAGAATTGGCTTTGTTAAAAAATAAAATCGAACAACATGAAAAGTCAACTCTTGAATGAGTACAATATACTTGCTTCTTATATGCATATCAATCAAGATGATGTTGATACAAGAAATCGATACGAGCAAGCGGTTTTAAAATTACAGCTTGAAGCTACTTCAAAAGAATATCAATATATTCAAAAACTAAACAAATCGCCATGGATGATACAATTTTTAGATGGAGGTTTAGCATTATTGCATTCAAATTCAAATTTTAGAAAGCGTTTGATTTTGTTGTCAGCTATTAAAGAAACTCAACCAACTTATATGAATGATTATATTTCATCCGAGACTATACCTAACAGTTTATTTAAATTAATTCGAATTGGTATTTACGCTGGGTTCACAGGTTTATTGGGCATACTAATTTTAAAATTTTCAGGGTGGAAATTGTAGATTATATAATTGTTGGCGGCGGCTGTACAGGCTCTATTACAGCACATACGCTTTCTGGACTTGGAAAACAGGTTATCGTTTTAGATACAGGTATTGATCATGTCGATACACAATTCAGTGAATCTGATTTTATAGCTAAACGAATGCAGGATTATACCCAATCCGATTTTTTTCTTGGAAAAAATTTCGAAGTATTGTCTGAGCAAAAGCATCCAAACATTCCACAACAGACTGCACAACGTATCTACATGTCTGAGCAAACTGATACTTTCATTCCACATTTTTCTAAAACTTTTTTCCCGGTTGAATCATTGGCCTTTGGCGGATTAGGAAATGGATGGGGATTAGGAAGTTATGTTTTTTCAACACCTGAATTAATCAAAACTGGATTACCAATCGAAAACATTCGAACGGGATATAAAAAAACAGCGTCATTAATAGGCATTTCAGGTGAAAGCAAAGATGATGCAAGCCGATTTTGCCATAACAATGAAATTGATTTGCAAGCAACAATTCGGCTCAATTCGTCTGCTGAACATCTTTTAACTAGGTATAATAAGCAACAACAAACTTTTCATTCAAAACATATTTATATCGGACGTCCATCTTTAGCTTTGTTAACTGAAAATCATGATGAACGTAAAGCATATGGATACAAAGATCTAGATTTTTATGAAAATGAAGGTTATAGTGCTTTTAGACCAAAACACCTTATTCAAAAACTAACAGAACAAGGTCAAATTCAATATTTAAACAATTGGTTAGTGCTTAAATTTGAGGAGCATGAAAACTATATTTCCATTCACTGTTTGCATACTGAATCGTACGAAACAAACAGATTTTATGCTAAAAAACTTATACTTGCATCAGGAACTTTAGGAACTGCACGAATAGTGTTAAGATCAAAAGAATCTAGTCAGCAATTGCCCATTTTGTGCAATGCATACACTTACATGCCAATGATATACATGCCTTGTATTGGCGTAAAGCATGACGGTCAACAATCAGGTTTTGCTCAACTTGCTTTGTTTTATGATAAATATGGCGACCATAGTGATGTTACAATGGCTTCAGTATACAATTATAGATCACTCCTTAATTTTAGAATATTAAAACAGATGCCTTTAAACGTCGTTCATGGAGAACAATTTTTAAAATTAATTCTTCCATCGTTGTTTATAGCTGGCATATTTCATCCTGTCTCTTTTAATAACCATAATTATATACAATTAAAAAAAGAAGATTCGATAACCGGAGACCAATTACATTCACATTACGAATACAGTCAGTCAGAATTAGAAGATTATAAGCAAAGTGAAAAAATAATTTCCTCCTCTTTTAAAAAATTAAAATGTATGCCATTAAAAAAAGTAAGAACTCCATTAGGTGGTAGTATTCATTATAGCGGTTCACTTCCTTTTAAAACAACAGACGAACATTATAGTATCAATCCAAATGGTAAATTAGGTGGGTTTAAACATATATATATAGCAGATGGTTCAGGTATTTCGTATTTACCTGGAAAAGGATTAACACTAACTTTAATGGCTAATGCCTATCAAGTAGCACTAAATGCATTAAAAAATGACTAAAACGATTGGCATCACTGGCGCAAACGGTTTTATTGGAAAAGCCATTATTCAAGCATACTTAGACACAGAACATAAAGTCATCGCATACGTTCGTCAGTATCCAATACAACCAATTGAGGGTGTTCAATACATACTTTTCGATTTGGGTAAGGATTACCCAAATGATTTTTTTAAACCTATTGATATTTTAATTCATTTAGCTTTTAATTTCAAACCAACATTTATTGAAGGTGAAGATATAAATACTAAAATGGCAAATTTTATACAAAAATCTAAAATTTCCTACCTCGTTTTTATATCAAGCTTTGCAGCAGCAAATCCTATTACCGAATCATATTATGGTCTTACTAAATCAAAACTAGAAACGATATTTTCTAAGGATTTAATTGTTCGTCCTTCATTAGTCCTTGGAGATGGAGGTTTATACAACAAAATTCAAAATCAACTCAAGCGATTACCAATTGTACCTATTTTTAACAAAGGACAACAAACTATTCAAACTATATATATTGATGATTTAGTCAAGAGTATAGTCATTCTTATCAAAAATCAAAAAAAAGGGACTTACCATATCAGCCACTCAGAGTCAATTCCATATAAATACTTTATGAAAATTGTTGGACAATCTGTCCAGAAAAGGTTATTATTTGTTCCTATTCCAATAATGGTTTTAAAAGCATTGATAAAAATACTTGCCTGGATTTCTTATCCTGTCATCAATAAAGATAATTTAGCTGGCATTTTAAATTCAAAACATATCAATTCCTTTCATGATGAGCAAGAAATTGGTTTTCAATGGCTTGATGTTAAACAAAGTATAAGTCGGATACGAAGTAAATAAATTATATTTCAATACCAGGTTTGGCCACAATAATGTTTTCAATGATTAGATAATCCATGTCTGCATCGGCAAATGACTTCAATGCATCTTCTGGCGTACAAACTATAGGTTCGCCTTTAATATTGAATGATGTATTGATTAAGACTGGATAACCACTTTGTTTTTCAAACGCTTTTAGAAGTTTATCCATGGGAGGATTTTCAGATTCATTTACCGTTTGAATACGTACAGTTCCATCGACATGTGTCAATGCGGGCATAATAGCACGGTATTCTTTTTTAACATTGTAAACTAATAGCATATAAGGATTAGGATAATCAAAGTCAAAATACGTACCACATTCCTTTTCAGATACAATGGCAGCAAAAGGCCTGAAAGATTCTCTAAATTTGACTCGCTTGTTTAAGATATCTTTCATGTTTGGATTTAATGGAGTCGCTAAAATACTTCTATTTCCTAAAGCTCTTGGACCAAACTCCATCCTACCTTGAAACCATGCTATAATTTTATTATCCATCAGCTGTTTAGCTGTAAATTCATACACATCTTCATTTGCAATTCGATATGGTAATTTAGATTGAACAACAGCTTCTAAACATTGTGAAGAGGAATATGATGGACCAAGAAAAGCTGTTTTAAGTATATGTTTTCGAGGTCTATTTAATTTTTGGTGATTCAATAAAAGTGCTGCACCAAGAGATGTTCCAGAATCTCCAGCAGCAGGTTGAATAAAAATATGTTTAAATAATCCGGATTTTGCTATAAGTCCATTTGAAACACTGTTTAATGCTACTCCACCAGCCATACATAGATGATCTGACTTTGTGATTTCTTTCAAGACTTTTGCCATATGCATTATGACGTCCTCTACGATATGTTGCGCAGCAGCTGCAACATTCAATTCATGTTCAGTCCAGTCTGCACCTTTAGATTTTGAAGGTCCAAATGCATCAATAAATTTCTGACTTACACCAGACTTACGAGTATAGTGGTAGGAAAAATAATCCATGTCAAATTCATAGCGACCATCTTCTTTTAAAGTAAACAATTTTTTCATTTGATTGTACACAGGACTATTAGGATCACCATAAGATGCAAGTCCCATTAGTTTACCCGGACCTTCTATTAATTTAAATCCAAGGTGAATAGAAACAGCCTGATAAAATGCACCTAATGAAAATGGTGTATTTACCGTACTTATTTTTTTTATTTGATTTCCTTTGCCATGTGCTAGCATAGATGTAGCCCACTCTCCCGCTCCGTCAATAGTTAATATGGCAGCATCCTCAAAGGGAGAAGGAAAAAATGCACTTGCTGCATGACACATATGATGTTCTAAAAAGTGGAATTTAAATTTAGCTTGACTTGCATTGAATTCTTGTTTTAAACGCTTAGGTAATTTTAGCATATCAAAAAGGTAATTCAACATACCCAAGTTTTCTTCTACTTCAAAATGTTTTTGTTCACGAAGAAGAGTTGGTACTTTATCCCAGAACTTTAATAAATAAACAGGAATTTTTGAAAATGAAACATAAGGATTCCAAAAAAAAGCAATATGATCAATATCATTGATACTTAAATTCTTGTATTGTAAACATGATTTGATAGAATCAATCGGAAAACCACCAGCATGTTTTTTTCTATTTAACCGCTCTTCTTCAACTGCATATATTATTTCATCATCAACTAGCAATGTAGCTGAAGAATCATGTCCATAACTATTAAAACCAATTACATTCATACATTATTTCAAATTAAGTTTAGATACATTTAAATTTCCTTGTATAAGTTTATTCAGAGGGTTTATCTGTAATCCCTTCTGACCAGCTTCTGCTGCTTTGGCCCATTCTTTTAATTCATTATAAGCTGCGCAAATATTATTGTATGCTAAGTCATAATCGGGTTTGAGTTTTAATGCTTCATTAGCGGCTTCTATGCATTTTTCAAATAAGCCTTCATTATAATATGCTAAACTTAATTCAATATAGTTTTCAGGCGTAGGATTTTGGGCAATGTTACTTAAAGCTAGCTTAACCTTTCCGGAAGTATTTAAATTGGCATTGTTAATTGCATATTGAATTGAACTTTGCAATATTAAAAGTTGTTCATGTTTGGGACTTATTTGTAATCCAGCTTTAATAACAATATTAGCTTCCTCAAAACGATTTTCTCGAATCAAAAATTCTGCATAGTAAACATATGATTCTGGTACACCTTCATTGATTGAGAGCGCTTTTTCAAAATATTTTTCAGCATCTACTTTTTTACCAATAATTCCATTTAAAATACCTTTGTTAATATATATGTATGAATAATCTGGTAATATTTCTAAGGCCTTATCATAACATCGATCGGCATTGACATAATCTGCTTTTGCCATGAGCTGTATTCCATAGTTCATCCAAGCACGACCATTTAATGGTGATTTTATGGTTGCTTCTTTCCATAACTCCTCTTCTGTTTCCCAAACTTTATTACGTTGATAGGTGCCTATTCCATGTAGGAAAAGTATAACCATGCCACATAGGATGACTACTGTTTTTAAAACTGGATTTTCAAAAGCTTTATACTTTAATGAAAGATTTCGAATTAAAACAACTAAAGAAATAACTAAACCTATATATGGAAAAAAAGTTCGATGGTCATTTAAAACTTCAGCAAAAGGGATTACGCTGGAGCTCGGTATAAGTGCAATGTAAAACCACAATAAACCAAATGATATACCTCTATTTTGTTTTGATTTTGAAGTTATATAAATCAAATAAAAAACAAATGCATTGATAAATAAACCAGCAATCACTTTTACATCGGTGTAACTTTTTACAAGTGACCAATCTGTATCAACAACTAAATTGACAGGTAAAATAAAATTACTGATATAATGAACAATAACCATAGGTTGTGTCAGAAAATATAGCAAAGGATCTGTGCCTCCTGATGCCCACAACACTGGCGTATATTTTCTTGAAATTACAAACAAAGTAACCCCAAGTAAAAAAGGAATACTTACTTGTAAAAAGACTTTCCATGTTATATTGAATCTAGTAAACCACTCTTTAATAGATAATTCTTGTTCAAATATTATTTTATAAACAAACAAGAGTGGTACAAACATCAATGAAGGTTCTTTTACAAAAAAACCTAGAATAGAAGGAATAAAATACAAATGAAATTTTCTGCTTTTTGGAACATATATATAAATCATAAACGATAAAACAATCATCAATGTAGAGAACGAATCAGATCGAGCAATGATGTAATTTATTGTTTCAGCATTGGCAGTATGCAACATAAAAAATGCAGTCCCAAACAAAGCAAGATTTGTATTGTATTTGGAGTCTGATGTTAACTTTAAGATTTGTAAAAACAATAAAAAGCAACATACTCCTAGTAAAAGGTATGAAATGAAAATCGAAACATGAAACATAAAAGGCTCAGGTACTTTTTTCCCTGCCAAATAATAATCAATTGCATTTAAAGTAGTTAAACCTGGTCTATATGCTTGATTAAATGGTAAAGTACTGGTTGTAGTTGCATCTTTAAAAAATGTTGGAATATTTTTTATTTCACGTATACTTTGGTTTCGAACTATTGTATGATGATCATCAAAATGAAAATCATTGTTAAAGTGGTTACTATAGCTCAGCCATGTTAAAAGAAAAATAAGACACAAGACGGACAGTATGTATATCTTTTTCATGTAAATTTAATTGAAGTGGTTATTTTCAACCTACAATATACATTGTTATTATAGGTAATTTAATATTAATCGTCAACTTTAAAATAAAAAAAGGGTAGATTAAACCTACCCTTTTTTTAATTGCTTAAAAAATTAGTCCAATTTATTTACTTTAGAAGTAAACATTTGTTTATCGTTACTCAAAACCTTGATCGTGTAAAGACCAGAAGCAACTTCGCTGATATCAACTAAAATTTTATTCATTCCTTTATCGGATCTTGCATTTACAACTTTCACGACTCTACCACTCATATCTAAAACTTTAACTACAATATTTGCAGCTGCTTCATTGTATAAGTCTACATTGATATAGTTCGTAGTTGGATTTGGATAAATGCTTACTGATGAACCGTTGCTACCCCATATCAAATCTACAATTTGATTATGAAACAAACTATGTCCATCAATATCAACTTGTTCTAAACGATAGTAGTTATGTCCTAAAACAGGATTTAGATGCTCAAGCTCATAGCTCAAATCTACATTACTATTACCATTAGGTGCTTTAGTATCAACGGAACCAATATTTTTAAAATCAACGCCATTTGTACTGTGAGCAATATTGAAATAAGCACTATTATACTCTGTGCTTGTTTTCCAACGTAACAAATCACTAGACTCAAGTTTAGAACCTTCAAAAAGCGTAACTGTTGCCGGTAAAGCTACTGTTGGCCCTCCAATAATTCTGAATTGTGAAAATGCATTGAGATTTGATGCTGTATGATTCCCTAATGTACCAGCACAAGGATTCGTCATTATTGTGGCATCTTTTTGCAATGCATCATACAAAGAACCTGCAAGTGCGGCTGCATTTAAACCTCCTGGAGATAAAGTAATAGTATAATCATACGTTCCATTTACGCCATTAGCTGAAATAGTCCAAGTCCCTGTCTTTTTATCATAAAGACCTGTACAACCGCTTGGAATATTAAGTGATGGCATAGAACCAGCACCAGTACTGCTATAATACATGTTGATGTACGAAGCTCCACCTAAGTTGTTAAAAACTATACTTACTGGTTGATTACCATGTAAAAAATCACCTACCTCAAACGTGTAAGTTTGACCTACAGCTATATCTTGGCGTAAAGAACCATTGACATAATTGTTTAATGATCCAGATACTGGCGTTCCAGTTAATGCTGAACCAGAAGTGTTTTTCAAATGCACAGTTGCTCCACCAGTTGCAAATACACCATTTTCTAATTTAATAGCTTCTTCAATATCTGCGTTACCAAATGCATTTAAGTCATTTCCGCCATTGTTGATAATTAAATTGTAAAATGAACTTGCACCGCTAAAATTACCTGAAAATCCTTGCATGGCTGAACCTTTAAAGACATCGTCACCTGTTGAGGAATAAATGCCATTGTTTGTAATGTCACCTGTCATTTGAAGTTCACCATTGTTTTGAATGGTTCCATCGTTTGTTATATTTCCTTCCACATACAAACTTGGATTTACTGATGTGCTACCATTGATAACTGTTGGGTCATCAATGAAAAGCGTCCCACCGCTTTCTATATGTAAGGTTTGGGCTTGGCTTACAAAGCCAAACAAACCTAGTATTGATATTAAAAAATATTTCATTTTATTTATTTTAGTTAATTTATAAATTTAATTGTTTTATAAAATCTTCCATTAAATCTTGTATCTCAACCATTCCTTCATAGTTTAACGTATTAGCATCATCGCTTACTTTATGATAATCTTCATGAACGCCAGTTGTAAATGACAAAGCACTTATTCCAGCTGAAGCAAATGCGCCTCCATCAGTTTGATATATCATGTCATTTTCATTTGCTCGAATAGTAATGCCAGAATTTTGTTTGTATATATAATTATCTTTTCCTTTGAGGGTTTCAAAACCATATACAGACATTATTTTAACTTTATGATCTAATCGTCCAACCATATCAAAATTCAGAACCAATGCGATAGATGTTTTCATCGATTCACAATATTGCTTGAATGCACTTGAACCATATAAACCTATCTCATGTGCCGAA
>JBILCF010000183.1:0-5505 GCA_044353325.1 Chitinophagaceae bacterium
TATGCGTTTGGATTATGATGTGCTACAATACAAAGTTGGTTTCAACGCATTTCGCTTTTTTTATAACGGAGAGTTTTACAATTAAGTTAACATGCTTAGGCATCATTTAGTAGTAAATTTGACCATACGAAATTTAGACTCATGAAGAAAATCCTATTGTTTATCGTTGGACTTTTGAGTGGCATACAACCACTTCTTGCATCTAAAATATTGATTCCAATGGATGCCGAATCTCAAAAGCAACATCTTAAAGCTTATGGTGTAGCCTATTTTATTTTGACTAAAAATCAAAAAATAGATTGGTTGCTCAATTACCGTGGTGGTAGCTTTGTATTCGATCATTTTTTGGAACTTGAAAACGAATGTAAAATTCGTGATGTGAGTTATGAGGTTTTACCTGATGCCAAATACACCTCCATTTTAGAAGAAATAGCCGATCCAGATGTCAATATGGACATTGTACGTTTGGAAAAAGCACCTAAAATAGCTGTATACACACCCGATGGCAAATTACCTTGGGACGATGCAGTGACTATGGCTTTGACTTACGCCGAAATTCCATTTGATAAAGTCTACGATGATGAATTGTTGGAAGATAAATTGGTCAAATACGATTGGTTACATTTACACCATGAAGATTTTACAGGTCAATATGGAAAATTCTATGCTGCATACCATACAGCACCTTGGTACATTGAAGATGTCAAAAAGAATGAAGCCATGGCACAAAAGCACGGCTTTGCTAAAGTATCTCAACTTAAATTGGCTATTGCCAAAAAAATAAAAGAATTCATTATTGGCGGTGGGTACCTCTTTGCAATGTGCAGTGCTACTGACAGTTACGATGTTGCGCTATCTGCCGAAAGCACAGATATTTGTGAAAAAATGTACGATGGTGACGCTCAAGATCCAAATGCTCAAAGCAAATTGGATTATTCAAAAAGCTTAGCTTTTAAAGATTTCAACTTAGTAGTAAATCCTTATGAATATGAATATTCAGATATTGATATGACTACCAAACGACGAGTAGCTATGCAAGCAGATTATTTTACTTTGTTTACTTTTTCTGCTAAATTTGATCCAGTACCATCTATGCTTTGCCAAAATCATACTACAACCATCAAAGGTTTTATGGGACAAACCACTTCGTTTAATAACCGAACACTTAAAAGTAGTTCCTTGGTCATGGGCGAAAATAAAGCCGTAGGCGAAGCCCGCTATATCCATGGCGATTTGGGTAAAGGGACTTGGACATTTTATGGAGGCCACGATCCTGAGGATTTTCAACATCAAGTAGGCGACCCTCCTACCGATTTGAGTTTGCATCCAAGTTCACCTGGGTACAGATTGATATTGAATAATGTCCTTTTTCCTGCAGCTAAAAAGAAACCTCAAAAAACCTAGCCTGTTTATTTAGTCTTTGGGTTTAATGTCCTTTAAGAGCTCTTTAATTTCCGTATCGAGTTGTTGTTTGCTATTCTTCTTTTTTGAAGCATATTCCCTTTTGATGATATTGAATACAAAAAGTAAGATGAAGAAGAAAAAAACTAGAATTGGAATCCAGAAAAGCATGGTGTAAACTTAATTAATGTTGAATTAGCCAGGAATACGAGAAATGTATTTATCCATTTCTTTCAATTGACTGACAATGGTTTCATTTTTGGATTTGCAAGCTTTGGCTTTTTGGTAGTAAAATTTCATGCCTTTAAAATCACGACGCTCGCCACATATACCACACAATTGTAAGTATGCAGAAGCCTCTGAGTCTTTATCTGGAAGGCCTAATACCAATGATTTTTTGATATGTTCGTAAGCTTCTTTACGATTACCTTTTTTGTAAGCAATCATACCTAATTGTAAGTATGCACCACCTTCTACAGTTTTGTCTGCTATGCCAGCATCTAAGCTTTTTCGTATATCAGCTTCTGCATCTTCATAGTTTTCGCTCATCGTAGAAAAATTTGATTTGAGCATAAAATATGCCGAGCGAACTGGTTTGTACAACAAATTTGGGTATTTAACTTTTGCTAATAAAGCTTGTGCCCCTTCAAAATCACCATCTTCAATGTGTTTTTGAATTAATGTGATAGGTCCTATCATAAAATGTGCGACAACCATTAATATGGCTATGAGAAAAAATATCCAACTCACCCAAATCCCATGTTTCATTTGCATTGTAATGATTACACCAATTGCTATTAAAACCAATGCAATTGGTAAACGATACAATACTAAAAATCTTCTCAACGATGCCATAAACTGTTATTTACTAGAATTAAGTTGCAAACGTACACGATTTTAAAGGAAATTAAAAGTATGAATTATCGAATTTTATCAAGGCTACCATCTTTATTCAATTTATATATAGTAGATGCTTGACTTGGTGTAGTATCCTTTTGACGCCACTTTACGATGTAATCTGCATTTTGCTTTATTTCTTCATCAATTCGTTCAAAAAATAATGGACTTTGCTGACCGCTCAAGTTAGCTGAAGTCGATACTATTGGTCGACGTAGTCTTTTAATGAGTGATCTACAAAAAGGATCTTTCGTAATTCGAACAGCTATCGTTTGATTTGGTCCCATTACTTCATTGGGTAAATTGATGGCATCAGGATAAATAATGGTTGTAGGCTGTTCAAATTGTACAAAAATTGAGTCTAAGTTGGGTAAAGGGCTTGCAATAAATTGATTCAGCTGTTTCACATCTGTCATTAGCAGTACAAAACTTTTATGTTCATCTCTTTTTTTGATGTCATAAATTTTTCGAATAGCCTCTACATCCATTACATCGCAGCCCAAACCCCAAATAGTATCTGTAGGATAAAGTATCACACCATTTTGTTGCATAAAGTTCATACAATTTTTGATGTCAGTTTCATATGCACTCATGGTTTTAACGTTTTTTGCTTGGTATTAAAAAGAAAACTATTCATTATGTTTGCACAAAAATAGAATACAAAATGGAACTACAAACACGCATTCAAGAAGTTTGGAATGATAGAAGCCAATTGCAAGACCCTGTTTATGTCGAAGCCATTCGATCTGTGATAGAAGAAGTTGACAAAGGACGATTGCGTGTTGCAGCACCTACCGAACATGGATGGGTGGTGAATGAGTGGGTGAAACAAGCTATTTTGATGTATTTTGGTATTCAACAAATGGAAACCTATACCCTACCTCCATTCGAATTTTATGACAAAATGAAATTGAAAAGTGACTATGCTGGTCAAGGCGTTCGTGCGGTTCCGCATGCTGTAGCTCGATATGGTGCTTTTTTAGCTCGTAATGTTGTCTTAATGCCAAGCTATGTCAATATTGGTGCTTATGTCGATGAAGGAACAATGGTTGATACTTGGGCTACAGTTGGAAGCTGTGCGCAAATAGGGAAAAATGTTCACCTCAGTGGTGGAGTTGGAATTGGTGGAGTATTGGAACCACTTCAAGCTAGCCCAGTGATTATTGAAGATGGTTGTTTTATAGGATCCAGATGCATCGTAGTAGAAGGTGTTCATGTCGAAAAAGAAGCTGTACTTGGAGCCAATGTTGTATTAACGCAAAGCACTAAGATAATAGACGTAAGTGGTTCAGAACCAATAGAATATAAAGGTAGAGTTCCTTCACGAAGTGTAGTAATACCAGGCAGCTATACTAAAAAATTCCCTGCTGGAGAATACCAAGTTGGTTGTGCGTTAATTATAGGGCAACGTAAAGCTAGTACTGATTTAAAGACTTCGTTAAACGATGCCCTACGTGATTTTAATGTAAGTGGGTAGTTTTTTTGATTTAAAGAATTGAAAATAATTCTTGTAATTAATACTCACCATTGTTTGAAATGACAAACAAGCCTAAGCTATCTATTCCTGTAGATGCAACATTTCCTTTTAAGTACATGGTATAAAAATAACCAGGTTGAGTTTGAAATGGTTGTTGAGTATAGATTACATTATTTGTGCTAGCGTCTTTAACCGTAAAATACGTGTTTCCATTGGTGTAGGTCAAATAGTTAGAATACATCCCATTACTATACGTATCGAAAGTTGGATTTACATCGTTATCCTTGAAAACATGTACTTTGGGAGCGTCATTTGAAAGATGTAAAAAACGAATTTTACAAGCTGAACCTTTAGGTGTAAGATAATCTTCTTTAAATATTTTGCACAAAATGGTGTTCATAGAATCGTAAATAACTACTGTATGCGATTGATCTTGTTCAATGGTAACAGCGGTATCAATAACGATAGTACCCACTGAATTTTTGATTTGAAGTTTATGCTTTCCTGCAATATAATCGCGATATAAACTATAATTTAAATACTCTGTCAAAGTCGCATAAACTGTTTTGTAATCTACATCTATATTAGCACCTCCAGAAGTATAAGATGCATTGATGATACGCATACGACCTACAGAATCCTTAACAGTATTGCCCGTACAACCTATTCCAGTAACGATATATCCTGTAAGTAAAACTAAATAAAACAGATTTTTCATAAGCTAAAAATAATTAAAAAAATGGAGGATGCATCAATTGATTGAAAAAATAAGGTAAAACGCCAGGTTTTAACACTAGAGGGAATATAAATCCATATACAGCGCCCCACATATGAGCATCGTGCCCAATATTGTCATCACCTCGCTTGCTCATATAATTTGAATAGGCAACATAACCAACGCCAAATAATATGGCTGGGATAGGAATAAAAAAATTGATGCGCAAAATTTCCCAAGGGCTAAATACAATACTAGCAAACAATACTGCCGATACTGCTCCACTCGCACCCAAGGATCTATACCACGAATGCTCTTTGTGTTTGAAATACGATGGTACACTTGAAGCTATAAGTGCGGTTAAGTAAAAAACAGGATATATAACCTGATTTCCGAAGATATCATTGAAAATGTACTCAATATTTCGACCAAAAAAGTATAAGGTCAACATATTGAATACTAAGTGCATGATGTCAGCATGTATAAAACCATGCGAGATAAAACGCCACCATTCATTTCTGTCTTTGATGACATAAGGGTAAAAGATAAGCTTGTTGAGCGAATCGACATTTTGGAATGAAGCAAACGAAACCAAAACCGTAATCAAAATCAAGACCAGCGTCACTGTTGAATTTCCCATCCTTATTTTATTGAATTATATTCTTCAAGTGCCTTTTCCAAACAATCCATAGCTTTATTGATATCTTCGGTATTTAAAACATACGCAAATCTAACTTCATTAAGTCCAAGACCTTTTGTAGCATAAAAACCAGATGCAGGTGCCATCATAACAGTTTCATTGTTGTAAGAGAAACTTTCTAGCAACCATTTGCAAAATTCTTCTGCGCTCTCAACAGGCAATTTTGCCATGGCATAAAATGCACCGCCCGGATTTGGGCACAATACACCAGGGATTTTGTTGAGTCTTTCTACCAATACATTTCTGCGGTTTAAATATTCTGCTTTGACCTCGTCAAAATAATTATCGGGCAAATCAACAGCAGCTTCGCCTGCA
>JBILCF010000184.1:0-5444 GCA_044353325.1 Chitinophagaceae bacterium
CGCAGTGGCTCAAAGCTGGCGCGCCAGATGTACCTAAATTGTCTTTTTCGATTATCATACCCAATCAAAAAAATAGCACGATCTCAGTACTTGAAAGTGAGTATACCGATATCCAAAATATTGCAGTAGCACCGAGCAAAGGTAAAATGTATCGTAACCAATTGCCTTCTACTATACCTTTTACCTATGGTGAAGAATATAACAAAAATGCATTTTTCCCTGCTACACTAGCACAATTAAATGAACCTTATATCTTACGCGATTTCAGAGGACAAACAATCCATATTAATCCTGTTCAGTACAATCCTGCTACAAAAACCTTGCGAGTATATCATCGTATCAAAGTCAAAGTGGAATACAATGGCGTTTCCTTGACCAATGTTTTGCCTGAACGTCCAAGACCGACTTCTGTAGTCGAAGATTTTGACAATATTTATAGCAATCGTTTTCTGAACTACAAAACAACTGCCACGCGTTACACACCATTGACCCAGGTAGGTAAATTGTTAGTGCTTTGTCCAGCAAACTATTTAGATGAAATCAAACTATACATCCAATGGAAAGAAATGAAAGGGATGCAAACCATCTTGGTCAATACCGATACCATGACCGGTGGTGTTAATGAACCTACTGTTTTAAATTTAGTGAGTAACTATTACGCTACACAACAAATTGCATACTTACTCATCGTTGGTGATCATCCGAATGTGCCTACCCGAAATGCAGACAATATGCAATTTCCTAGTTTGCTTGGTCCTTCAGACAATGGTTATGCCTACCAAAGCGGCAATGATCATTATCCTGAGTTTATTGTAGGTCGTTTCTCTGGCGAAAACAAAGGCGACATTGTCACACAAGTGAAACGTACGTTGATTTACGAAAAAACACCAAACACTTCTAGCACTTGGGCTCAAAACCAAGTTGGTATTGCAAGCGACCAAGGTCCTGGCGACGATTTTCAAATGGATTATGAACATATTCGCAACGTGATGGATAGCAACAAAAATCAATATTCATACCTTACCAATATCGAATTGTACGATGGCTCCCAAGGAGGAAATGACGCACCTGGAAGTCCGCAACCCAATGATTTAATTTCAGCTATCAACAATGGTATCGGTTTGCTCAATTATTGTGGTCACGGTAGTGACAATGCATGTTCTACTACTGGATTTTCATCTGCCGACGTTGCCAGCTTAACCAACACAGATGGCAAATGGCCTTTCATGTTTGTAACCGCTTGCCTCAATGGCAATTTTACCTTCGGTACTTGCATTGCTGAAACGTTGTTGCGCGAGCGCGATGCCAACCAAAATCCCAAAGGTGCTATTGCTACACTCATGAGTACCATTTTGCAAAGCTGGGATCCACCAATGCAAGGTCAAGACGAAATGAATGCCATCCTTAGAGGAGCACGTCCAAACAACAAGAAAAATACCTTCGGTGCTTTGGCTATGAATGGTTGCATGAGTGTCAATGATGAATACAATACCACAGCTGATCCAGATGGTGGCAATGAAATTACAGATACTTGGACTGTATTTGGCGATCCTACATTGGTTGTGTGTACCAAGCATGAAGGCACAATTGCTTGCACACATACAGCAGAAATAGGCCGAAATTCCACATGGTATACAGTGGCTTGTCCTGTCGAAGGTGCAACAATAGGGTTGTATTACCAAGGTAAATTTTTAGCTGAGTCTACAGTAAGCGGAGGCAATGCAACATTTAGCTTTCCTGCTATCCTTAACCTCGATACCGTATTCGTTACCGCTACCAAACAAAACTATGTGCCTTATTTGGGTTACACTCGTGTAGTTGATTTTCCGGCTAGTGTTAGCGACCTCAATATAGACAAGGCTATAAGCCTATATCCTAATCCTGCTGCAACAGTATGTACCATTCAAACGCTACAACAAGAGATTATACAACACATACAAGTATACAACATGCAGGGTCAGCAAGTACTAAGTCTTCAACCTCGCAGCACTTCGGCTACCATCGACTTACAAACACTCGCAGCAGGTCCATACCAAGTGCATATACAAACGCCATCGGCTACGTACAACCGCACTTTGACTAAAATAAAATAAGTTTTTTTGGAGCTTGGCAGTGTGCTGCTATTGAGCTATTTCCCAATGTAAGCAAGCACCGTGTGCTGCTAACAGCTGGAAGTAGCTGAAAAAGGTATGAAGCTTGGCTCCCAAAAAGAAAAAATAGCTTTTATTCAATTCGAAGCATTGTAAACATTGAATATGTATTTTTCTAGTCCATTCCATTATACCATTTAAGGTGTTTAAACTACTTTTGTAGCAAAATAGCAATTCATGAGTATACGATTATTGATAACAGGTGGCACCTTCGACAAGGAATATGATTTATTGAACGGTAAGCTCTATTTTACAGATACCCATGTAGACGAAATTTTAAAACGAGGTCGCAATACGACAGATGTGAGTACACGAACATTGATGATGGTAGATAGTCTCGAAATGACAGATGAAGATCGTGAGTTGATTGTATCGCAATGCATTAAATGTGATGAAGAAAAAATCATTATCACGCATGGTACCGATACCATGGTAGAAACAGCCCTTCAAATCAAAGCCGCTCAAATCGATAAAACGATTGTGCTTACTGGTGCTATGATTCCATATACGTTTGGTTCCAGCGATGGCTTGTACAATATGGGTAGCGCTATGGCTTTTGTGCAAACCTTACCCCATGGTGTTTATATTGCTATGAATGGTAGATATTACCCAGCAGATAATGTCCAAAAAAATAGAAAGACTGGTTATTTTGAAGCATTAAAATAGATTGCATTGTGCATTTTAAAATGGCTTAGAATCGGTTTAATTTTAACCATACATACATTTAGTTCTATGACTTGAATAGATGGATTTGGCATTTGTAGAAGATATAATTCATTATTAATTTTATTCGTGGTAATTTTAATTCAAATTCACGTGTTATGTTTCTTGCACTTATAGGTATCATTATATTTATTTTTTCGTTTCGTATTCCAGCGCAATTGTCGCGCAATATTGATCCTGCCAAAATCAAATCGGGACTCCGTTTAGGTTCTTTGTTATTGATTGTACTAGGGATGCTTAGTTCATGCATCAAACAAATTGATGCGGGGTATATAGGTATCCAATCCCTGTTTGGAAAAATACAAGAGCGTACTTTGGTTAGCGGTTTGAATGTTATTAATCCATTGATAGATGTAAAACAGCTCGATGTTCGTACACAAAATTATACCATGAGTGGCGTACATGATGAAGGTGATCAATCTGGCGACGATGCCATTCGTGTACTTACGCGGGATGGTTTGGAAGTGACTATTGATTTGTCTATTCTTTATAGAGTGAGTGCTGGCTCAGCGCCCAAATTGATTCGTGAAATAGGGATAGATTACAAGGATAAAATCGTCCGACCAATGTCGCGTACCAAGATTAGAGATAACGCTGTTTACTATGATGCCATTGAGTTGTATTCTACCAAAAGAGATGATTTTCAACAAAAAATATTTAAAGGCCTTGAGTCTGAATTTTTGAAAAGAGGATTGATACTGGAGAATTTGTTGGTTAGAAATATAACTTTACCTCAAGCTGTTAAACTGACTATTGAAAGTAAAATAAGCGCTGAACAAGAAGCGCAAAAAATGCAATTTGTATTGCAAAAAGAAAAACAAGAAGCTGAACGCAAACGTATTGAAGCGCAAGGTATTGCAGATTATCAACGAATCATGAATGAGGGCTTATCGGATAAGCAATTGCGATACGAACAAATCAAAGCTTATAAAGAATTAGCGGCAAGTGATAATAGTAAGATAATTATTATGCCTGCAAATAATAGTGTTATTTTGGATGCTAAATAGAAAATAATTTCTTGCTGACAATTCAATTTGAATTATTTATTTGTCTACGAAAAATTGAATTATTTATTTAGGTTTAAAAATGGTTTTGAGTATCGCATACAATTGAGGATGGTTGCGTTCAAGGAGTTTTGGTTTCTCAAAAAAGTATTCAGATATCACAGCAAAAAATTCTGCTTCATTGGTACTTGCATAAGGATTGATTTCGGTTTCATTTTCTTTGATGTCTTGTATCATACCGCGAATCAATCTTAGCCAAGGTGTAATCAAATCATTAGGTAATAAGTAAGCTGGAACGCCATCTATGACGCCATCCGCATGATCGATTAAATGTACAAATTCGTGTATAGCCGTGTGGCTTCCATCGCGTCTATCAAAGCCTTCGCGCAAAGCACGTAATGATAAAAGCATCGTACTATTCAAAGCGCCTTCGCCAACCATACCCATGAGTTTATGGTCTTTATCTACCTTGAAATTTTCGTCAAAATGATCTTCATACAACAATACTTCTTTGATGTTGTTGTATTCCCAATCAGGAAAATTAAAAATAGGTATGATAGCACTCGAAGCAATTAATACCTCATCGAGTAACTCATGTTTTGCATTGCCAACTGATGTGAATCGTACTTGTTGTAAAAAATGCACAACTCGATTTTTGAAACTTTCTCTTCGTATGGGATTTTCAATGGCTTTGTAAAAGTCGACTTCCTCGATTAATATTTTTTCAATTTGTATTGGATCTACTTTTTTTAAGGGACTAGTTGTCCGGTTTATATTTTTTTTAATGAAGAAATATAAACCGAGTAAAGCCAATAAAACGATGATAAGTTGCATCTGATTTTTTTGTAAAGATAATTGTTCTTTTATAAAGCATGTCCTCTCTTCGTCTATTGCTAAGGGTATATAATAAGGTGAAACTGATTCAAAAAAATAATCTGGACTGGCGGAAAGCTTCGCATGCACAGTTTTTTTCATTGAATAGAAGAAACGGTTGAATGTATAATCATTAAAAAAAACCGCCCTCCATTGCTGAAGGGCGGTTTCTGTCTTTATACTTTTTACTCAGTACTTTCTACTTCGTATTAGTCATTCTTCTTCACTTTGCTCACGTGTGTTAAGTTATCGTTTTCAAATACTTGGACTGTGTATACGCCGCTTGCGATCTCACCTAAGCTGATGCTTAGTTTGTTCATGCCTGCTTCGCTACGTCCTTGGATTTGTTTCACGATTCGACCACTCATATCCAATACTTTCACCGTTGTGTTTTGTACTTTACTTGTGTACAAGTCGATGTTCAATACATCTTGTGTCGGATTTGGATAGATGCTCACTGTGCTGCCATTTGTTCCCCAAATGATATCTACAACTTTTGCATTCATGATGCTTTGGTTGTCGATGTCTACTTGTTGTAAACGGTAGTAGTTGTGACCTAATTGTGGTTTCGTGTTCTCGAAGCTATAGTTCAAGATGCTTGAGCTATTGCCGTTTGGAGCTTGACTTGCTACTTTAGCTATTGTCGTAAAGTTGATACCGTCTGTTCCGTGTTGCAAATTGAAGTAAGCATTGT